>CP145880.1:454229-455894 GCA_041945105.1 Candidatus Dasytiphilus stammeri | reverse complement strand
AAATTAATATGTGTGTGCACTAATGAACATGAAATAAGTAATTTATTTGCTTTGCATATTAGTTTTTTAAGGGAAGAGTTTGATCATGGCTCAGATTGAACGCTGGCGGCAAGCCTAACACATGCAAGTCGAACGGTAACGAAGGAAAGTAAAATTTTCTGTCGACGAGTGGCGGACGGGTGAGTAAGATCTGGGGATCTACCCGATGGAGGGGGACAACCATTGGAAACGATGGCTAATACCGCATATTCTTGTAACAACAAGGAAAGTGGGGGACCTTAATTTAGGCCTCACACCACCGGATGAACCCAGATGGGATTAGCTAGTTGGTGAGGTAAAAGCTCACCAAAGCGACGATCCCTAGCTGGTCTGAGAGGATGGCCAGCCACACTGGAACTGAGATACGGTCCAGACTCCTACGGGAGGCAGCAGTGGGGAATATTGCACAATGGGGGAAACCCTGATGCAGCTATGCCGCGTGTATGAAGAAGGCCTTAGGGTTGTAAAGTACTTTCAGTAGAAAGGAAGAAAGAATAGCTAATAACTGTTTTTTTTGACGTTATCTACAGAAGAAGCACCGGCTAACTCCGTGCCAGCAGCCGCGGTAATACGGAGGGTGCAAGCGTTAATCGGAATTACTGGGCGTAAAGAGCACGTAGGTGGTAAATTAAGTCAGATGTGAAAGCCCTGGGCTTAACCTAGGAATGGCATTTGAAACTGATTTGCTGGAGTATCGGAGAGGGAGGTAGAATTTCGGGTGTAGCGGTGAAATGTGTAGATATCCGAAAGAATACCAGTGGCGAAGGCGACCTCCTGGACGAATACTGACACTGAGGTGCGAAAGCATGGGGAGCAAACAGGATTAGATACCCTGGTAGTCCATGCCGTAAACGATGTCGATTTGGAGATTGTAGATATTAAACTATGGTTTCCGGAGCTAACGCGTTAAATCGACCGCCTGGGGAGTACGACCGCAAGGTTAAAACTCAAATGAATTGACGGGGGCCCGCACAAGCGGTGGAGCATGTGGTTTAATTCGATGCAACACGAAGAACCTTACCTGGTCTTGACATCCGTAGAATCCCATAGAAATATAGGAGTGCTGTAACAGGAACTACGAGACAGGTGCTGCATGGCTGTCGTCAGCTCGTGTTGTGAAATGTTGGGTTAAGTCCCGCAACGAGCGTAACCCTTATCCTTTGTTGCCAGCGCATAAAGGCGGGAACTCAAAGGAGACTGCCGGTGATAAACTGGAGGAAGGTGGGGATGACGTCAAGTCATCATGGCCCTTACGACCAGGGCTACACACGTGCTACAATGGCGTATACAAAGAGAAGCAACCTCGTAAGATTAAGCAGATCTCATAAAATACGTCGCAGTTCGGACTGGAGTCTGCAACTCGACTCCACGAAGTAGGAATCGCTAGTAATCGTGAATCAGAATGTCACGGTGAATACGTTCCCGGGCCTTGTACACACCGCCCGTCACACCATGGAAGTGGGTTGTAAAAGAAGTAAGTAGTTTAACCTTATAAAATAGGAGGGCGCTTACCACTTTATGATTCATGACTGGGGTGAAGTCGTAACAAGGTAACCGTAGGGGAACCTGTGGTTGGATCACCTCCTTAATTAATAACTTTATTCATGTATTCATAGTGCATACACA
>CP145880.1:366762-451762 GCA_041945105.1 Candidatus Dasytiphilus stammeri | reverse complement strand
TTAGTATAAAGGCATAAGCTGGCTTGACTGCGAGCGTGACGGCGCGAGCAGGTGCGAAAGCAGGTCTTAGTGATCCGGTGGTTCTGTATGGAAGGGCCATCGCTCAACGGATAAAAGGTACTCCGGGGATAACAGGCTTATACCGCCCAAGAGTTCATATCGACGGCGGTGTTTGGCACCTCGATGTCGGCTCATCACATCCTGGGGCTGTAGCAGGTCCCAAGGGTATGGCTGTTCGCCATTTAAAGTGGTACGCGAGCTGGGTTTAGAACGTCGTGAGACAGTTCGGTCCCTATCTGCCGTGGGCGTTGGAAGATTGAGAGGGGCTGCTCCTAGTACGAGAGGACCGGAGTGGACGCATCACTGGTGTTCGGGTTGTCACGCCAGTGGCATTGCCCGGTAGCTAAATGCGGAAAAGATAAGCGCTGACAGCATATAAGCGCGAAACTTGCCTCAAGATTAATCTTCCCTGAAACTTAGTAGTAAGTTTACTGAAGGGACGTTGAAGATTACAACGTTGATAGGCTGGATGTGTAAGCGTAGTAATGCGTTGAGCTAACCAGTACTAATGACCCGAGAGGCTTAACCTCATAACACCAGAAATGTTTTTTTAATATAAAATGAAAGAATAAAAAAGCCAGACAACTTTAGCGCGATGGTACCACCTGAAACCATACCGAACTCAGTAGTGAAACGTCGTAGCGCCTAGGGTAGTACGAAATCTTTTTCGTGCGAGAGCAGGTAGCTGTCTGGCAAGATTTATTGGTTTTTAAAAAAGTCTCTAACATAACAATAGAGCACTAATACAAGAAGAAGAAAAAGAAAGGTAAGTAAGGTGCGGTAGTTCAGTTTGGTTAGAATACCGGCCTGTCACGCCGGGGGTCGCGGGTTCAAATCCCGTCCGCACCGCTCGTCTATTTATTCAAATTATTGACAGCAGCTTGTAATGCCAAAATATAACCATTACTACCAAAACCACATATAATGCCAGAGGAAATATCTGAAAAATAAGAATGATTACGAAATTTTTCTCGTTTATATATATTAGATAAATGTACTTCGATAAATGGAATTCTTACGCTTAATAAGGCATCACGTAAAGAAATACTAGTATGAGTTAACGCAGCGGGATTTATTATAATATAATCAACCGGATTACTTATAATTGCATGAACTCTTTGAATTAATTCATGTTCTGCATTAGATTGAAAATGCTCAATATATACATTTAATTTTTTAGCATATAACAATACTTTTTCTATTATTTCTTTTAATGTTTCTTTTCCATATTTCTCCGGCTCACGTAATCCTAATAGATTAATATTAGGACCATTAAGAAGGAGAATATGGAATTTTGACATAATTTTTCCTAATAAAATCTTTTTAAGGATGTAATAAATAATTGAAATAATAAGTACGTACACCATTAATAAACATTTGTATTGCTAACATTATTAATATTAATCCCATCATACGTTCTAGTGCATTTAAACCTTTTTGTCCCAATAATTTTATAAATATTCCTGATGATAATAATACTAGTGCATTTGCTGCCCATGCGATTATTAACGCCATAATCATATAAATCATTTTATGTTGATATTCATGTGATAATGTTATTATGGTGGCTAATACTGTTGGCCCCGCAACTAAAGGAACAGCTAAAGGCACTAAAAATGGTTCTTGACCAGGTGATACACAATACATTCCTGTATCATTAGATGAGGGAAATATCATTTTTATAGCAATTAATAATAAAACAATTCCCCCCGCAATTGATACAACTTCTGTGTTCAAGTTTAAAAAATGTAAGAATTTTTCTCCTGCAAATAAAAATAATAACATAACTATCAGGGCAAGGATCATTTCACGTACTATTATTGTATGCTGTCTTCTTTTATCTAATGGTTTTAATATCAACATGAAAATTGGTAAATTTCCTAAAGGATCCATTATTAGGAATAATAACATTGTGGTTGAAATTATTTCAGTCATAATTTTATCTCCTCCTTGCTTGTTGCTACTGAAGTTGCACGTTTTAAAATTGGATAAAATAAACAGTGACTTACTGTTCATTGTTATCCATAAGATTAATTATTTAATTTTTTTTATTCGTTGTCAACCATTCAGAAATTCTACCAATTTCTTTTTTATTAAGCCATAATGCCAATTTAGTACGACGCCAAATTGCATCTTGTACATCATGCACCCATTCTTTATCCACTAAATAATTTAGTTCAGCTTCATAGAAATTTTGACCAAAATGTTCTCCTAAATCTGACAGTTTTTTTTTATCTTTAAGAATAAGTTCGGTATTACTACCATAAGTATATGCATATCTTTGCGCAAGTGATTGATCAATGAAATTATAACGATTATACAAATAAGAAGCATAATTTTGTATTGTACCTATAAAATTTCCACCTGGCAAAATATTATTCTTTGTCCATCCAGGCTTAGCAGTAGGATAATATTTTGATAACTGATTTAACGCTTCTTCAGCTAATTTTCTATAAGTAGTAAGTTTTCCACCAAAAACAGATAGCAAAGGTGTACTACCATTCATATCATGAAGATCTAAAGTATATTGACGCGTAATAGTTTGTGGTGAATTAGATTTATCATCATACAATGGACGTACTCCACAATAAGACCATATGACATCTTCTTTGAATAATTTTTTTTTAAAAAAATTATTACAAACCTCCAGTAAATACATAACTTCTTTATCAGAAATTACTGCCTTATGTGGATCACCCTGATATTCTACTTCTGTAGTACCAATTATAGAAAACTGTTCCATCCAGGGAATAACAAATACTACTCGATGATCTTCACTTTGTAAGATATAAGCATATTTTTGTGAATGAACTTTCGGTACAACAATATGGCTACCTTTAATTAATCGTACTTTATAGACATAAGGAAGATGTAATACTTTATCAAATACTATATTTACCCAAGGACCAGTGGCATTAACTAATCCTTTAGATCTCCATGTAATTGATTGACCATTATCACTATTCTTACCTGTTACATACCATAATGCATTTTCACGTCGGGCTTCAATTACACGAAAACGCGTACGCACTTCACTTCCTTGTCTAATAACTTCTTGTGCATTTAAAACGACTAAACGAGCATCATCTACCCAACAATCAGAATATTCAAATCCACGTAAAAAAGAAGATTTTAAGATAGAATCTGAAGACGCAAAGCGTATACTTTTACTAGAAGGTAAAGTAACACGCGTGCTTAAATGATCATATATAAATAATCCCAGACGAATTATCCAAGCCGGACGCAAATGCGGACAATGTGGCATACGAAAACGCATAGGTATAGTAATATGAGGAGCGGTTTTTAATAATATTTCACGTTCAGCTAGCGCATTACTAACTAGACGAAACTCATAATTTTCGAGATAACGTAATCCTCCATGAATTAATTTAGAACTCGCTGAAGATGTAGCACAAGCTAAATCATTAGCTTCTAACATCACTACCGATAATCCTCGTCCAGCAGCATCAGCAGCAATTCCAGCTCCATTAATTCCACCTCCAATAACAATTAAATCTTTTAATTTTTCGATTTCCATATCTTGATCCCATTCTTCTCTTGGATATTCCGTTAGTTTAAAAATTAATTGAATCTAGTTAGAGATTTAAGATCTTAAAAATAGGAGTGCACACTAGGTTGATGTTCAGTAATATCAGTGACTCCTATAATCTCTTTTGGAAAAACATTTAATAGTTCTTTTTCAAGATATTCTTTAAGAGTTAAATTTACCATTGAACAACCATTGCAACCTCCACTAAATTTTAAAATAGCATAACCTTCCTTGGTAATGTTTATGAGATTAACCGAACCTCCATGACTAGCTAGTTGTGGATTAATTTTTTGTTGTAAAAATTTTTCTACACGTTCTGTTAATGATAAGTGCTCTCCCATAGTGCAATTGTTCTTAATCTTAGGTGCATTCAACATCAATTGTGATCCTAATTCATCAGATATTAAATCGATTTCCGCCTCATCTAACCAAGGAGCGCTTTGTAAATCAATATAAACATAAAAATAATTAAATCTGATTTTGATATCATTAGAAGAAGATATTGTTTCTGGAGGACAATACGATACTCTACATTGAGCCTGATAAGTACCAGGATTAATTACAAAAATCCTAATTTGTGTACCAGATTTTTGATCTTGCAATAACTTTTTAAAATGTTCTTGTGCTCTAGCTGTAATATTAATATGGATCATAGATTATTATTGATAAGTAACTTCATTTATTATTTAGCGATAATTGGTATACTATATTATAACATGGTTGCTTTTGAGAACAACCTTTTGCATGACATGTTATTGAACAATAATCATTTTTTGGAAGTGGTATTTGAGTTATTCTTCCCATTCTAACTAACCTATCTAATATAGCTTCAACAAGGCGTACTCGACAAGAAAGTTGTAAACTTAGTTGGTATGCATCTGCACGACCTAATAAAGAGAGTTGATTATATATATCCATCACGCTAACCATGAAATATATCCTATTAATTATTTAATTTTTTAAGATTCTTAAGTAATATTACGTAGTAAAAACATCAGGAATAAATTAAACAATAATATTACTTTTATGATAATTAAACTATAAAACCAATGGTTAGTAAATGTGGCAACTTGATAAAATATCGTTGCCAAAGACCAGGCTAAATTCAATCCCCAAAAGATAGAAAATAACATCCAGCCACGATTAGTCTCACGTGAAATAGCACCCATAACTGATGCACAAGGTACATAAAGAAGTACAAAAATTAAATAGCTATAAGCTGCTATGTTACTAGAAAATTTACTCTTCATCACCCCAATAGTATTATAACTTAACTGCTCTTTACCTTTAATTACTTTAAGAGGATTATAAAATCTCTTAAATGAAAAAGTTTTTTTTAATTGTTGACTGGTTTTATAAAATGCTTGCCACAATTCATTATGAAAATTAAATGTAGCAGGTTCCCAATCGTTTTTTAAAACCGTTTCAGCAGTATAGAGAGTATTTAAGGTACTTATTATTACTTCCTTTGCAAGCGTTCCAGCTAATAATCCTACAATAGCTTGCCAATGATTAGTACTAATGCCCATAGGAATTAATACTCTTGTCATTTTATGACTCACTGTTGCTAAAGCTGATTCATTAATATCTCTTACTAATTTTCCATTAAAGGAAAAGCTATTCAAAGCACTTATAATCACACTTGCAATAATAATTACTTTACCAGCTTTATATAAAAAATCTTTAAGACGTTGCCAAGTTTGTATAAAAATAGTTTTACTATGAGGTAAATGATAGATGGGTAATTCCATTACAAATGGAACAGATTCTCCATACATAATTGTATATTTTAAGATTATTCCAGTTAAAATAGCAACTAATATACCTAATATATAAAGGCTAAACACTACTAATGTTCCATTTTTACCAAAAAATGCAGATCCAAACACCGTAAAAATAGTTAATCTAGCACTACAAGAAATAAATGGTACCATCATTATAGTAATAATTCTTTCTCGTGGTGTATTAAGAGTACGAGTACTAATTATCGAAGGAACGTTACATCCAAAACCTATAAGAAGAGGTATAAAGGATTTTCCAGGAAGACCTAAGATTTGCATCAATCGATCCATAATAAATGCTGCTCTTGCCATATAACCAGATTCTTCTATAATACTAATAAATAAATACATAATAGTAATCTGTGGAATAAGAGGTAATATAGTATTAATACCTCCCCCTATACCTTGCGCTATAAATAAGGTAATTTCATAAGGCCAATGAAAGGTATATCCTAACCACTGTATTCCATGAATAAATAATGCAGTTGATCCAATATCAAATAAGGGTTGTAACGCACCTCCGACATTAATTGCAAAAAAAAACATTAGGTACACTACAAATAAGAAAATTGGTATAGCCAACCATCTATTCAGTATGAAGTTATCAATTTTATGGGATAAAGATGAGCGGATGTTATGATAAGATTCGGTTTTTTTTTGAATCCAAGTAGTAATTTTATCTATTAGTTGATAACGAGAGTTTATAATTAGTAAAGCAGCATCATTTTGACTTTGATGTAATTCTTGCTGAATAGTGGGTAAAATTCTGGCTATTTGTGGCATATTTTCAATAATACGATAATCACCTTCTAATACTTGGATAGCTAACGATTGACGTTGCTGATAACTATAATTAATCGGCATTAATTCGATTAGTTTTTTAATATATGGTAAGATTATTTTAGGCCACTCAATATAAAATGATGCAGGAGTCAAAGGATGATGATCTATCTCATTTTTTAATTGATTAATACCTTTACCTAATTTCGAAATAAGTGGTACAACCGGACACCCGAAAATTACAGATAAGGCTTTAATGTCTATTTGTAAATTGTTTTTGTTTACTATATCTAGCATATTTAATACTATTATACATGGAATACCTAATTCTAATATCTGTAAAGTCAAATAAAGATTACTCTCCATATTACTAGCATCAATTACATTTATAATGATATCTGCATCACCATGCATTATATACTCACTAACTATTTGTTCATCTATGGATGTATGATAAGAGACCGCAGTTAAAGAGTATGTTCCCGGTAAATCAACTATATAAATATTCTTATGCTGCGGTGTAGTGAACCTTCCTTCTTTGCGTTCTACAGTTACACCCGGCCAATTACCCACTCGTTGATGAGAACCAGTTAGTTGATTAAAAATAGTGGTTTTACCCGAATTTGGATTTCCTACTAGTCCTATAGTAATAGGAGTGGATTTCATTTGATGATTTCCAACTGGAAGCATGCTAAATCTTTTTTACGTAATGAAAGAGTCAGATGACGTGTCTCAATTTCTATGGGATCTCCTAGTGGAGCTATACGGATAATGTTGAAAATCGAACCCGGCAACATACCAAGAGTGAGTAATCTATGACGATAAAAACCCTTAACTTCTGGTGAAAAACCGACAATTTTATAAATGTGATTTGTAAATAATTGCATATTCTTCTTTTTAATAAGGCGAATTAAGATTTTAATAATCTTAAAGGTAATCATTATTAATTGCAATATGATTTTATCCGAAACCCTTATATTTTTATGATGGCATAATAGGACCTGAATTCATTAATTTCAAACCTACTGTGGTAGTAGTGTATTTCTCAAAATTTTCGATAAATTTTTGTGCTAATTGTATAGCGTTTTTTTTCCAGAGAGTTGGATCCGAATAAGTAGTTCGGGGATCTAAAATTTTTCTATCAATCGCCGGTAATGAAATGGGTACAGAAAGATTAAATATAGGTAAAGAAAAAGTTTTTACAGATGTTAAAACATCATTTAAAATTAAATCGATAATAGCACGAGTATGTTTAATAGAAATCCGATCTCCTCTACCATTCCATCCAGTATTTACGAGAAATATTTCGGCATTAACAGCCTGTATATATTTTAATAAAACTGTTGCATAATAAACTGGATGTAGCATTAAAAATGCTGCGCCAAAACAAGCCGAAAAAGTAGGAATTGGCTTATTTATACCTTGTTCAGTACCGGTTATTTTAGCAGTAAATCCAGATAAAAAATAATATTGTGTTTGTTCATATGTTAGTTTAGAAACGGGCGGAAAAACACCAAAAGCATCTGCCGTTAAAAAAATTACTTTTTTTGCATGTCCAGCTTTAGATACTGGCTGAACAATATTTCTTATATGATTAATTGGATATGAAACCCTACCATTTTCGGTTTTACTACTATCATTAAAATTAACTGATCCATCTGTATGTACAAAAACATTTTCTAATAACGCATTCCGACGTATAGCATAATAAATATCAGGTTCTTGTTCTTTTGATAGATTAATGGTTTTAGCATAACATCCACCTTCTAAGTTAAAGATTCCGTCATCATTCCATCCATGCTCATCATCACCTATTAATTGGCGTTTGGGATCAGCAGAAAGTGTAGTTTTACCAGTACCAGATAAGCCGAAGAAAATAGCTACATCACCTGTTTTTCCTACATTAGCTGAACAGTGCATTGAAGCAATACCCTTTAAAGGAAGTAAGTAATTCATAATAGAGAAAATTCCCTTTTTCATTTCTCCCCCATACCAAGTACCACCAATAATTTGTAGATTTTCATTAAGATTAAAAGCAACAAAATTTTCGGAATGTAATCCATGTTTTTTCCAAAGTGGATTAGTACATTTGGCTGCATTCATTACGATAAAGTTCGGTTGAAAAACTTCTAACTCGGTGTCAAGAGGTCGGATAAACATATTTGTTACAAAATGTGCTTGCCACGCTACTTCAGTCAAAAAACGAACTGCTAAACGGTTCTTTGGATCCGCTCCACACCAAGCGTCAACCACAAATAATCTTTTTCCGGAAAGGTGTTTAGTTACTAGAGATTTAAGATCTAACCAAATTTCAGGAGATATGGGATGGTTATCACTATCTCCTGCTTGATCCGACCACCATAGATGATTAGTGGTATCATCACGAACAATATATTTATCTTTGGGAGATCGTCCGGTAAAAATACCTGTATCAACTGCAATTGCATCGAATTGAGTTCTAATTCCACGTTCCAGACCAATTAAATTGGGTTTAGTTTCTTCGAGGTATAAAGTGGTATAATCGGGATTATAAATAATTTCAATAATATTAGTAATATTATAACTAATTATATCTTGTTTTATTGAATACCTGTAATCTTTCATTGTTATATACCATTTAAAAATCAGTAATTGTAATTAAGAGTTAACACTATTAAATACCAATTACAAATAAATGATATATAATCTTCTTGAAAAAGATTGATTTATAGTAAAATTATTGTTTTCTTAAATAAGAGAAGGGAATACTATATTGTATTCAATACAAAAAGGATTTTTTTATAAAAATCAAGAATTATTACTTTCATTTTCGATTCCTAAAGTATCAATTTAAACACTAAAAAAAAATGGTAGAAAAACGTAATATTTTTTTAATTGGGCCAATGGGAGCTGGAAAAAGTACTATTGGACGACAATTAGCTCAACAACTTAATATGCAATTTTTTGATTCGGATCAAGAAATTGAACGGCGTACGGGAGCAGATATCAGTTGGGTATTTGATGTAGAAGGTGAAGAAGGGTTTCGTATACGTGAAGAAAAAATTATTTCTGAACTGACCGAAAAACAAGGGATTGTGTTAGCTACAGGAGGTGGATCGGTGAAATCCCGTGAAATACGTAATCGCTTATCTGCTCGAGGTGTAGTGGTATATCTTAAAACCACTGTAGACAACCAATTATCACGCACCCAACGTGATAAAAAACGTCCTTTGTTGTTAGGAGAGTTTCCACCTGTTAAAATCTTACAAAACCTTGCATCAGAACGTAATCCTTTATACGAAGAAATAGCTGATATTACTATTTGTACCGACAATCAAAACGCTAAAGTGGTTGTAAATAAAATTCTGTTTATGCTGAAAAAAAATTAATAAATACAGAAAACCAATAGATTTATTCAACCCAATAGAAGGTACTTCGCCACTATGGAAAGGATTATAGTTAAATTAAATAAACGTAGTTATCCGATTACTATTGCTGCTGGATTATTAAAACAATCTACTTATTTTTGGCCATTAAAGGCTGGAGAACCAGCCATGATAATCACTAATAAAACCATAGCGGCTCTTTATCTTAAAGAGTTAGTAGAAATATTGAAAAATGCTGGAATTCTTGCTGATTATATTATTTTACCTGATGGAGAAAAATATAAAAATATTTCATTATTAAATGAATTATATACTTCTTTAATAGAACAATCACATGGTCGTGATACCACTTTAATTGCGTTAGGAGGAGGTGTTATTGGAGATATTACCGGTTTCGCCGCGGCCAGTTATCATCGAGGAGTTCGTTTGATTCAAGTTCCAACTACACTATTGGCACAGGTAGATTCCTCTGTAGGAGGAAAAACCGCTATTAATCATCCTTTAGCTAAAAATATGATTGGAGCTTTTTATCAACCTGTATCAGTCATTATAGATCTTGACTGTTTAAACAGTTTACCCAAACGACAATTAGTCTGTGGAATGGCAGAAGTAATAAAATATGGAATTGCTTTAGATAATATTTTTTTTGATTGGTTAGAGAATAATATAGATAATATACTATCTCTTGAACGAAATACTATTTCAAAGTGCATACGTTATTGTTGTGAATTAAAAGCTAAAGTAGTAACTACTGATGAACGAGAAAGCAATTGGCGAGCTTTATTAAACTTAGGTCATACTTATGCTCACGCTCTTGAAACCGAAATGGGGTATGGTAAGATGCTTCATGGAGAGGCGGTTGCGATTGGGTTAGTATTAGCGTCTCGTACTGCGGAAATTATGGTAAACTTTAAACAGTCTGAAACTAACCGTATCATAAGATTATTACAACATTCTGGGTTACCAGTATGTGTTCCATCTTATTTAGAACCCAAAAATATTTGGCTGCATATGTTGCATGATAAAAAAGTACTCGATGGTAAATTGCGATTAATTTTGCCTTTAGCATTAGGAAAATCGAAAATTTGCACTAATGTATCAGAAGATATAATTCTATCAGTTATTAAAAATAGTACAAATTTTTAAATTAAAATCAATGAAACGTTTTTTACTAGCATCTTCAATTTTGTCGGCTAATTTTGCTAAATTAGGCGAGGAGATTGCTAATGTATTAACAGCTGGGGCTAATCTTATTCATTTAGATGTAATGGATAATCATTATGTTCCTAATTTAACTATAGGTCCAATAATATTGAAATCACTTATAGAAGATGGCTTCAATGCATCTTTATTTGAGGTTCATTTAATGGTAAACCCTGTGAATGATTTAATTAAAGAATTTGCTAAACTAGGTGTTAGTAGTATTACTTTTCATCCTGAAACTTCCGAACATATCGATAAATCTATTGAGTTCATCAAAACATATGGATGTAAAGCCGGTTTAGTATTAAATCCTAACACTCCACTCAGTTCAATTGAAAAATTTTTAAATAAAATTGATGTCATTTTATTGATGTCTGTCAAACCAGGTTTTGGGGGACAATCTTTTATTCCTAGCACATTATTAAAAATCAAACAAATACGTCGGATTATTGATGAGAAGGCTTATGATCTTCATTTAGAAGTAGATGGAGGAATTAAAATTAATAATATTGGCGAGATTGCCAGAGCTGGTGCAGATATCTTTGTAATAGGTTCAGCTATATTTAATCAATTAGATTATAAGCAAATTATCAATTTCATACAGAATGAATTAAAAAAATGTAAAAAATTGGTTAATATTTAATAATGAAAAAAAAAATTGTATTTAGTGGAATACAACCATCAGGCGAATTAACTATTGGAAATTATATAGGGGCATTACGTCAATGGGTAAAATTGCAGGATAAATTCCAATGTATATATAGTATAGTTGATTTACATGCTATTACGGTTCATCAAAACCCCTCACAATTGCGTAAAGCAATCTTAGACACTTTAGCCTTATATCTAGCTTGCGGATTAGAACCAGAGAAATGTATTATTTTTGTACAATCACATGTTCCTGAACATACTCAGCTTAATTGGATTCTAAATTGTTATGCTTATTTAGGTGAATTAAAAAGAATGAGACAATTACAACACAAAATCTTACTTTCTTCTAGTAAGATTAATGTTGGATTATTTGATTATCCTGTCTTAATGGCTGCAGATATTTTATTGTATCAAACTCAGTACGTACCTGTCGGTGAAGATCAAAGACAACATTTAGAATTATGTAGAGATCTTGCTCATCGTTTTAATACCTTATATGGTCATGTCTTCAATCTTCCGGAACCTTTAATAAACTCATCAGGTTCAAAAATTCGATCTCTATTACAACCCCATAAAAAAATGTCCAAATCTGATCATAATCCTAATAATGTTATTACGATGCTAGAATCACCTAATTCAATCTTAAAAAAAATTAATCGTGCTGTCACTGATTCAGATCAACCACCTATAATATGTTATGATATTAATCAAAAACCTGGAATCTCAAATTTACTAAATATTTTATCTGCAATAACAGACCAATCTATGACTGAATTAGAACAAGAATTTGCTGCGAAAATGTATAGTGATCTTAAGCTAGCTGTAGTAGATGCTATTTGTAGAATTATAATTGATCTTCAAGAAAGATATTATCAATATCGTAATGATAAATTATATCTTAATCAAATAATGATTGATGGTGCTTTGAAAGCTCGATCTCATGCGAAAAAAACGTTGAATAAAGTATATGAAGCAATTGGTTTGATTCTTGATTAAGGTTGGCATAATTTTTGTTAAGCAGTAAGAAATATTAATTAATGTAAGGTTTTAGATGAAAGCCCTAAAATGTAGTTGATTCAATCATAATTCATTATTAAATGAAATAATTGTTCAATATTAGTTTTAAATTCAGGATACTTTCTTCTCTCTTAAGAGAGAATTTGTATGTTTCAAAAATCAACCGAAATTAAACCAGATTAAGGAGAATATCTTCTATATGTCGGATTTTTTAACATTACAACCAATATCGTTAATAAATGGTACTATAGATTTACCCGGATCTAAAAGCATATCTAACCGTGCCTTACTTATAGCCGCTCAAGCCAATGGTATCACTATGTTAAAAAATCTCCTCGACAGTGATGATGTTAGATATATGCTGAAAGCATTAGGTCAACTAGGTATAAAATATGAACTGTCCAAAGAAAATACTAATTGTAAAATGTTAGGGTGTGGAGGTCCGCTAAAACATGATAATTTAGAACTTTTCTTAGGAAATGCTGGGACAGCTATGCGTCCACTTACCGCGGCGCTTAGTTTAACTGATAATGATGTAGTGTTAACGGGTGAAGCACGTATGAAAGAACGTCCAATAGGAGATTTAGTAGAATCATTACGTCAGGGTGGTGCAAACATTGACTATTTAGAACGCAAAAATTATCCTCCACTTCGTTCACGAGGAGGTTTTATAGGTGGAGAAATAATCTTAGATGGTAGTTCTTCTAGTCAGTTTATAAGTGCTCTATTAATGGCTGCACCATTAGCACGAAATAATACACGGATTATGATAAAAGGAAAATTAATATCACGTCCATATATTGATATAACATTGCATTTACTACGTGAATTTGGAATTACTTTTGAAAATAAAAACTATCGTGAGTTTCAGATCAATGGAAATCAAACCTATATTTCTCCAGGAACTTATAGAGTAGAGGGAGACGCTTCTTCAGCATCATATTTTTTAGCAGCTGCGGCTATTAAAGGTGGAACCGTACATGTGACCGGTATTGGACGCAATAGTATACAAGGAGATATTGATTTTGCTAATATACTGGAAAACATGGGAGCAGAAATTAAATGGAGTACTAATGAAATTAGTTGCAAACGTGGTAATAGTCTTAGAGCAATTGATTTAGATATGAATACTATGCCAGATGTTGCTATGACGTTAGCAACTATGTGTATATTTGCTAAAGGTACTACTTTATTACGTAATATTTATAGTTGGCGTCTTAAGGAAACGGATCGATTGAAAGCGATGACTACAGAATTACGTAAAATCGGGGCACACGTAATCGAAGGAAAGGATTATATCTGTATTACGCCTCCAAAAAAAATTCTACCTTCGACAATTGAGACCTATAATGATCATCGCATGGCAATGTGTTTTTCTCTGATTGCACTGTCTTCAGTACCCATAACAATTCTCAATCCTAGTTGTGTAAATAAAACCTATCCGCAATATTTTAGTCAGCTACGACATATCAGTTATTACTAAGAAATTATTCTTCTTTGGTGAGATTTCATGAATTTTGAAGTTCCAGTAATTACCATTGATGGTCCAGGAGGGGTAGGAAAAGGAACTATTGGTTATTTACTGGCGAAAAAATTACAATGGCATTATTTAAACTCAGGTGCAATTTACCGAGTGCTTGCTTTTTCAGCACTTCATCATAAAATCTCAGTAAGAGCTGAAAAAAAATTAGTATCTATAGCAATGAATTTGGATATGCATTTATCTATGGAAAATGGTGTATCGGAAATAATTTTTGAAGATATAAATATTTCCAATATGATTTATATGGAATCGGTAGGTGAATTTGCTTCACAAATTGCGATTTTACCAAATGTTAGAAAAGCTTTATTATATAAATTACGTGCATTGCGATCGTTACCGGGATTAATTGCTGAGGGTCGTGATATGGGAACAGTAGTTTTTCCTGATGCCATTGTAAAATTTTTTTTAGATGCTAGCGTTGAAGAACGCTCACGTCGACGAATGTTACAGTTGCAGAAAAAAGGCTTTAATGTTAAATTTGAACAATTACTTGATCAAATAAAAAAGCGAGATGACCGTGATAGTAACCGAAAAACAGCCTCCTTAAAACCTGCTGAAGATGCTATGATAATAGACTCCACTAACCTTAGGACTGAACAGGTTTTTGAAAAAGTTTTAAGACATGTACTTTTACAAATTAATGTTCATAAATAATTTAATGAGGATTGATTAGGGACAATAAACCTAATTCCTAATCCGATGTTAAACCAACCATCCATCTGGATTTTTAGATGGATATTTTATTAATACTTTTAAATTTCTAAAGAAATTACAATATGACTGAATCTTTTGCTCAACTTTTTGAAGAGTCCCTAAAACAAATAAAAATTCGTCCCGGTTCTATTATTACTGGCAAAGTTATTGCTATTGATAAAGAGATAGTTTGGGTTGATGCTGGATTAAAATCCGAGTCTCCTATCCCAATTGAACAGTTTAAAAATGCTAATGGAGAACTGGAAATCAAGGAAGGTAATAAAATAGATGTTGCTTTAGAAGCAGTAGAAGACGGTTTTGGCAAAACCTTACTCTCGCGGGAAAAAGCTAAACGCTATGAAGCATGGTTAAAATTGGAAGAAGCTCACGAAAAAGCGGCAACTGTTCTGGGTATTATTAATGGTAAGGTTAAAGGTGGTTTTACTGTAGATTTACAAGGAGTTAGAGCTTTTCTTCCAGGTTCTTTAGTAGACATGCGTCCAGTGCGTGATACTTTACCTTTAGAAGGTAAGGAACTAGAATTCAAAGTAATAAAATTAGATCAAAAACGTAATAATGTAGTAGTATCACGTCGTGCGGTGATTGAATTAGAAAACAGTGCAGAACGAGAACAATTATTAGAAAAATTACAAGAAGGAACCAATGCCAAGGGAATTATAAAAAATCTTACTGACTATGGAGCATTTGTAGATTTAGGTGGTGTTGATGGTTTATTGCACATTACTGATATTGCATGGAAAAGAGTAAAACATCCTAGCGAAATTGTTCAAGTAGGAGATGAAATTACTGTTAAGGTATTAAAATTTGATCGCGAAAAAATGCGTGTATCTCTAGGGTTAAAACAACTGGGAGAAGATCCATGGCTTTCAATAACCAAACGTTATCCTGAAAGCACTCGTATAGAAGGTCGAGTAACTAACCTTACGGATTACGGTTTTTTTGTGGAAATCGAAGAGGGCGTAGAAGGATTAGTACATGTTTCAGAAATTGATTGGACTAATAAAAATATTCATCCGTCTAAAGTAGTTAAAGTGCATGATAGAGTGGAAGTAATGGTATTAGATATTGATGAAATACGTCGTCGCATATCTTTAGGTTTAAAACAGTGTAAAATCAATCCATGGCAAGCATTTGCAGAAACTTATCAAAAAGGTGATCAAGTTAAAGGCAAAATTAAATCAATTACAGATTTTGGTATCTTCATTGGATTAAATGGTAATATTGATGGATTAGTACATCTTTCCGATATTTCGTGGAATCTGACGGGAGAAGAAGCTGTTGGTAAATATAAAAAGGGTGATGAAATAACCACAGTCGTTTTACAGGTAGACGCTGATCGTGAGCGCATTTCTCTGGGTATTAAACAACTTGGAGAAGATCCATTTAACCACTATATTTCTTTAAATAAAAAAGGAACTTTAGTTACAGGAAAAGTAACTCACATTGATTCAAAAGGTGCTAGTGTTCAATTAGCTGATGGGGTTGAGGGTTATTTGCGTACTTCTAGAAACATAGAAGATTTTCATCCAGTTCTTCTTAATGAAGAAGTGGTCGTAAAGATTATTGGTGTTGATCGGAAGAATCGTCTAGTTCTTCTTTCTGCTGTGACACAAAATTACTCGGAGAATCAGGAATCCTCTGCTGAGAATGATAATTTTTCTAGTGCTATGGCTGAAGCCTTTAAAGCAGCCAAAGGGGAGTGAATATAAATAACCAATTTTTATCCTTAACCTATATAGTATAGTTCAATAATAAAATTATATGCTACTAGTAGTGTATAAATGTGATGGGTCGTGCAGGACTTGAACCTGCGACCAATTGATTAAAAGTCAACTGCTCTACCAAACTGAGCTAACGACCCTCAAGAAAAGATGGTATAGGTGATGACGGATTCGAACCGCCGACCCCCTCCTTGTAAGGGAGGTGCTCTACCGCTTGAGCTAATCACCCGTAATAAAATTTATTTAATAATTAATTGTGGCATTAATTATAGAGATACTTTAAAGTGAGTCAAACATTTTTAATAAAATTATTATATTTTTAGCAGAATAATGAAAGTTAAAACGCGCTTCGCACCTAGTCCAACTGGTTATCTCCATTTTGGGAATATTCGTACAGCTCTTTATTCCTGGTTATTTGCTCATCACCAGGGAGGAGAATTTATATTACGTATTGAAGACACCGATCGTGAAAGATCTAGTCAACTAGCTATTGATGCAATTATAGATAGTATGAAATGGTTGAAATTAGATTGGGATCTGGGTCCTTTTTACCAAACCACACGCATTACACGTTATAATGAGATAATTGAGGATATGTTAAAAACTGGAACTGCCTATAAATGCTATTGTACAAAAAATAGGTTGGAAAAATTACGAATGTCACAGATGGCAGAAAGTAAAAAACCGCGTTACGATGGTTTTTGTCGTGAATATTATCCTCATAATAAGCACAATAATGCTCCTTATGTAGTACGATTTTGTAATCCTCGTCAAGGAATTAGTTCTTTTAAAGATCTTATCCGAGGAATGATTAGAGTAAATAATTACGAACTTGATGATCTTGTTATTCGTCGTTCTAATGGTTTACCTACATACAATTTTTGTGTAGCTATCGATGATTGGGATATGCAGATCACACATGTAATTCGGGGTGAAGATCATATTAGCAATACACTCCGTCAAATTAACATTTTAAAAGCAGTAGGAGCTGAGATTCCTGCTTATGCCCATGTTCCCATGATTTTAGATGAACATGGAAAAAGACTGTCTAAACGTCAAGGTACACTTAGTATTATGCAATATCGTGAGAAGGGTTATTTACCGGAAGCACTGCTTAATTATTTGGTGAGGTTGGGATGGTCCTGTGGAAATCAAGAAATTTTTACAATTGAAGAAATGAAATCTTTATTTACTTTGGAAAAAGTCAGTAAGTCTGCTAGTACATTAAATATTAAAAAGCTTTTATGGTTAAATCATCACTATATCAAGACATTACCAATAAATTATGTGGCTACTCAATTAAAATGGCATATTGATCATGAAAATATTGATATTAGTTCGGGACCCACTGTAATTCAGTTGGTAAAATTATTTCGTGAAAGATGTAAAACTTTAAAAGAAATAATAGTTTCTAGTCGCTATTTATATGAAGATTTTAACATAACCAATTATCAAGAGATTCATCCAAAATATATTAAAGTATTAGAAATGGTACGTAATAAATTATCAATAATCACCGATTGGACTGTGAATAATATATACGATGCTATCGAAAGTTCTGCTCAGGAACTAGATCTAAATCTTCGTGAAGTGAGTATGCCATTGCGTATAGCTGTCATAGGATCTCAAACCTCACCAGCTATTGATATGATTCTGCATGCCATGAAAAAACAAATAGTTATCACTCGTCTTGAAAAAAGCTTGAAATGTTTATCAAAAAAGGGGCTATAGCTCAATTGGTAGAGCACTTGCATGGCATGCAATAGGTCAGCGGTTCAAATCCGCTTAGCTCCACCACTCCCAATCTATTTATTTATTAGATAGAGAACAATCCGGTTACAGAAGCAGATAATATACTTACTCAAGTAGAGCTGTAAAGGAGTTGAAATCCAAATCGAGCAACAATATCTATCTCCTTGTTGTTTATTAAATACTTTTACATTTCCTGAAACGATACCGATAGAAGACCAATTAGCAAACGAAACTAAAAATACGGATAATATTCCTACACGTAGTGTAGACAGTTGATCTCCTATTTTTTTGCTAGTGCGTGCATAGCTATAAATTCATTAACTAACTTATAATTCCAAATATAGTTACAAAAAGCATGTTAAGAGCAGTTCTTAAAGAAATAAATCCAATCAACATTGCAGTTACAATGGCGGCCAGTTAGAATATATTCTGCCAACATTTCAAAAAAGCTTGTATTATTTACCAAATTACTTGTGAGTAGATATTCCTCATTTGGTACTTTATATGGATTAATTAGTAGTGATAAAATAATAAAAAAGCTAAACATATTAAGTACTAAAGATGTAAAAGAAAATAGGTAAAATCCGAATATATTGTAGAATTCCAATTAGGGCTGAAATAAATATTCTTGGATCACATTTAAGAAACAAAATACTAATCCATATTTTTTACATCAAACTACAAAATCAGTACCTTCTCATCAATGCCATAAAAAATTTTGCCATACTATTTATCACAATAGTGCCTATTTCTGATCCAATCAAAAAACATGCAAGAAAGATTTCTATAATTAATAATTGGATTATAACCAGAATACGAATAATTTTGTAGTCATGGCTGGCGTGAGAGTAAAACGATTATTATCAATGATACATGTATGATTGATTCTGTCATTAAAATACAAACCACATATATTTTATTTTCATTAATTCATTAATCGGATAGATTGATTAATGTTCCCTATAGGATTCGAACCTATAACTAGCCCTTAGGAGAGGCTTATTATATCCATTTTAACTAAAGGAACAAACAGTAAAATTATCAATCATCATTTTGACCGAACAGCGATGTTTATTATATGTTTGAAGCTATGTATATACGAATTATTCGATCGTTACATAAAAATGAATCTACAAAACCTTACGGTTTTTTACAGGTTTATAGTAATATTTTACCACGGTTCCGTAATGCAGATAATAAAACCTTGTATAAAATTTGTAAGATTCTCCAGATTGATTTAATTGCCGATGTAGTTGCGATTACTAATACTCAACAGATATTAGCATATTCTGGTGTAGGTAGGACATATTATTCTAATGATAGAAGTATCGGCTATATAACAGCTAAAGTTCTACAATATGGCGCTATTATAATTCGAAATCATATTCACCCCGATACGTTTCCACAAGTGAATTTAGTACTAATAATTCCAATATGGGAACAAGAGGGTATTATAGGAACATTGAAAGTTTGCTATAAAAATTATTATCTTTCTATAGGAGAAAGATCTTTTTTAAAAAAAATCGCCATTTTTTTCTCCCAAATGATCTCTAGTCATATTGAGATATCCCGTCTTAATGATTTGCGTATAATAAATCATCAAGCAAAATTACAAGCTTTACAAAGAATGATTAATCCTCATTTTCTTTTTAATACATTAAATACTATATATTCATTAATAAGATTAAATCCACAAATTGCCCGAAAGCTTACAATTAATTTATCATACTATTTACGTTATCATGTTGAAAGAAACGGATATGAGCTTATAGATCTTAAAAAAGAGCTATGTTATATTAAAAATTATATAGCTATTGAAAAAATACGATTTGGTAAAAAACTTACTGTAATCTACAAAATAGATAAAGATATTGTGTGTTTTATTCCTAATTTGTTAATTCAACCATTAGTGGAAAATGCCATTTATCATGGTATTCAACGGAGTAAAGGTACTACTATTATTCTTAGTATTAAAAAAACTCGTAATAATAAAGTTATGGTATCAGTAAGTAATACTGGATATGGCATCAATGAGGAAGTGATAGATAGAATAAGACGTAATGAAAGTCCTCATTCTAATAACCGAATGGGCTTATTAAATGTTCATCAACGTATTAAATTAATATATGGCAACGGATTACATGTTAGTAAACCTAAACATAAACATTGGCCGGGAACTGAAATGTATTTTTTTATTAATAATTAAAATGTCGTGAAAGGTATCATCGTTGAAGACGAAATTTCCGCTCAACAAGAATTAAATTGGCTAATAGGTCAACATAGTAATATTATAATTGATAAAATTTTTGATGATGGTCTAGATGTATTAAAATATCTTCAACATAATAAAGTTGATGTGATTTTTATAGATATTCGTCTTCCTATTTTAGATGGAATGTTATTAGCTCAAAATATTAATAAGTTTTCCAACAAACCACTCATTGTATTTATTAGTGCTTATCAAGAACATGCTGTTGAAGCTTTTGAAATAGAAGCATTTGATTATATTCTTAAACCTTTACAGGAAACACGTATTGCTATAATGTTGCAAAAATTAGAAATTTTTTGGGAACAACAAGAAGAATTAGTTCATAAACAATTTCATTTTTATTCAAAATATAAGACTATGAATTTGATGAAAAATGAACGTTTTATTGTGACTAACATTAGTGATATCTGTTATGCAGAAGCTCATAAAAAAATGACTTTTATTTATACACTCTATGGTGGAGAATATATAATGCCTATTAGTATTAGTAAATTTTGTATGCAGTTACCCTTGAGGTTTTTTTTTCGATGTCATCGTTCATATTGTGTGAATATGCGTCATATTATAGAAATTGAACCATGGTTTAATCATACTTATCTTTTGCAGCTTCGAGAACAAAAAATCAAAGTTCCGGTCAGTCGCAGTAAAGTAAAAGAATTTCGGCAACTCATGCGTCTTTAGAGCTATTTAGTTCTCTATCAAAAGCTCTTGATACTTTTTCCATTTCCTTATGATATTGGTTAATTTATAATCTTTTTGTTATATATAAATCACAAAACATCTAACGTTGTATCTTCCAGATTATTATCTAATGTCTAATTTATAAATAAAATTGTACATAGGCAATCTACAAGCTTAACCAAGCCAAATTTATCTAACTGTATTAATTTAATTCTATTTTTTTAAAATTTGATCCTGAGGAAGATGATATGTTTGGTCAAAATCCTGCACGAAAGAAAGCTCCTGACAGTGAAAAGCTATGGGTTGAGAAGATTTTTCGTACTATTCAGGGTGAAGGACCTTATACAGGTTGTCCGGCCACTTTTGTACGACTTTCAGGTTGTAATTTGAAGTGTTATTGGTGTGATACACAATTTGAATCATTTAAATGGAATCTTAATTCCATGGATATTTTTCATCAAATCAGTCATTTGGATTCTCCTACTCCAAAGTTAGTAGTTATTACTGGAGGAGAACCTTTTCGCCAAAATATAGTGCCACTAATAGATTATCTTATAGAAAATAAATTAAAAGTACAAATAGAAACCAATGGCACTATATATCGTCCAATTAAAATGAATAAAAGTTTGACAATAGTATGTAGCCCTAAAACTCCAGAATTACATCCTCGAACGGTAGAAATAATCACTCATTATAAATATGTAATTGCACATGGAGAAATTGATGATAATGATGGGCTTCCTATTTATTGTACTCAATTTAAAGAAAAACCCCTAAAGTTATTTCGACCTCCTCTAGGAAAGCCTATATATGTCATGCCTAGAGATGATTATGATAAAGAAAGTAATCTTAAAAATATAAAGACATGTATAAAAGTAGCAATGAAATATGGTCGAACATTAAATATTCAATTACATAAAGAACTGAATCTTCCATAAGGATAAGGAAAATCTTATGTCAAACATGCTTAAGAAAGAGAAAGCACGTCAAGCAGTCCTAGATATTTTAAGCTATCTAGGTGAGGATGTTACGAGACAAGGACTTATTGACACCCCCGATCGATTTCTAAAATCTTTAAAAAATCAAACTGAAGGTTATTCTAAAGATCCATATTTAATTCTTGAAAAATTTTTTGAAGAAGTTGAAGGATACAATAATTTAGTACTTCTTCAAAATATTCATTTCGAGTCGACATGTGAACATCATCTTGCACCTATCGTAGGAAGTGCTGTTGTAGGATATCTACCAAATAGGAGAGTGGTTGGACTCTCAAAACTAGCACGTGTTGTAGATGTGTTTTCTAAAAGATTACAGATTCAAGAAAGATTAACTTCTCAAATTGGACAAACACTTGATGAGGTTTTAAAACCTAAAGGAGTAGGTGTAATAATCCGTGCTAGACATAATTGTTTATGTACACGTGGTGCTTATAAACCTAATGCATTTATGACAACTCTTTATTTTTCTGGTCTGTTTGAGCAAGACTTGCTTAAAAAAGATGAATTCTACAAATCAGTATCTTTGCCTTGGGGGCATGGAGTACATTACTCTCAATAAGGAAAAATTATGTATAAAATCAACCGAAAAATAGAAATTGATGCGGGTCATAGAATTAAAGCACATACTTCCAAATGTCGTAATTTACACGGACATAGATATACAATTCTTGTTACTCTTTCATCAAACCAATTAATTCACGATGGATCTCAGACAGGAATGGTGATGGATTTTGGTGTTATAAAAGAGGTTATGAACGAGTGTATTGATAGTAATTGTGATCATGCAATGATTGTAGACGCTGAAGACGAATATCTGATAAAAATCTTAGATATTATTCATTCAGCACGTCAAGTTAAACAGTCTCAAACTGCTTCACTTATATATAATCCAGAAAAAATGAAAATTTATCTGGTACCTTTTTCACCTACTGCAGAATACTTAGCAAAACATTGGTATGAAATATTATCATTAAAATTATCTAATCAATTGAATCAAATAAATAGGTTAAGTGTTGACTCAGTTAGAGTTTATGAAACGCCTAATTGTTGGGCAGAATATCCTACTTACTTTAAGGAGATTTCAAATGTTCAGAAATAGCTATGTATTTGATGATGTCTTACTGATACCAAAACTAACTAATATTTATAGTAGGAAAGAAATCAATCTCAGTGTGAATTTAAATCGAATCGGACAGTTAAATATTCCTATTATATCAGCTAATACTCAATGGTGTACTGAAGATTCTATGGCTAGTGAAATGGCTAGAATGGGAGGACTTGGGATCATCCATCGAATGTGTACTATTGAAACACAAATCAGTCATGTACGTTCAGTAAAATCTCTTTTAAATATTCAATCTGAAAAAGATTTCTTGCCAACTTTGGATAATCATGGATATTTAAAAGTCGGTGCTGCGGTAGGAATCATTGACGATTACTTTGATCGTGCTACACAATTAATTCAGTCTGGTGCTGATTTTATAACTGTTGATGTAGCTCATGGTCATTCTACACAAGTGATTCGTGCCATTAAAAAGTTAAATAATAATTTTCCCGAAATTCCTATCATTGCTGGAAATGTAGCTACAGCGCAAGGAGTAATTGATTTAGCTCATGCAGGTGCCAGCATAATAAAAGTTGGAATAGGACCAGGTAGTGTATGTACCACAAGATCTGTAACCGGGGCAGGAATTCCTCAACTAACAGCGATTATGGATTGCGTTGAGGCCGCAAAAAAATGCAATGTAAGTATTATTGCTGATGGAGGAATTAAAAGTTCAGGTGATATAGTTAAAGCATTAGCAGCAGGTGCATCATGTGTAATGCTCGGGAGAATGCTAGCAGGAACGACAGAAAGTGCGGCTCAATTAATAGAAATTGAGGGAAAAAAGTATAAAGCTACTAAAGGATTTGTAACTTTTGGAACTAAATTAGAACTTCAACGTTTACGTGGACAAAAGATTCAAAAAGAAGAATATATTCGTTATGTTCCTGAAGGTGTGGAAGCTTGTTTCGAATATATTGGTCCTTTGCGCGAATATCTTTATCAATTAATAGGAGGAATTCAATCGGGGTTTAGTTATAGTGGAGCTATTAACTATAATGAACTTCGTAAGAACCATGAATTTATTAAAGTTTCCTCACAAACACATCACGAAAATGTACCTCATGCCTTGAGCATATATGGTACTCCACCTATTGATTACAAAAAAGAGGTAATTCAAAAGAATGATTAAAGTATCATGGAAAAAAATCGAAAAATTATCTCTAAATATAGCTAAAATTATACGAGAACAAAAGATACCATATGATTGCATTATTGGAATTTCTCGATCCGGTTGGATCCCAGCAGTAATTATTGCACATAATCTAGGAGTTAGAGAACTCACATCTATTTGTATTAAACGAAATAAAACTGATGAGATTAATTCAGAAACCGTTTCCCCTCAAATAATAGATATTGGTTTAATGACTAAAAAGTATCTGAACTGGATTGTTATTGATGATATTGTAGGTAGTGGAGAAACAATTAAATTTATTAGAAATAAATTCTCTCTACCAAATCGTTCAATTTTTGTAGCTAGTCTATTTTTTAATTCTCAAAATGGGGATATTAATCAAATTAATAAATTGGTTAATTATTATGCTAAAGAAGAACAAGAATGGATTAGATTTCCTTGGGAGACAGAGATAATAAATAGATAGAATCAGATGAGAAATTTACTTTTACAAGCCGACGATGTACAAATAGTGAAGATGCCTTTATCACCAGAACTTGAGGTGTCTCAGTATTTAAAAAAACAATACTCCAACTTAACGAATTATCCAATAACTATTTTCAAGGAAATTTTATGTAAATCCAATATTCCTCATGTCGATAATTTGTTAAAACGTACGATCATTTTAAAAGGCCTAGATATGACAGAAGATAATTATCTTCCAGAATTTTATCGACGCATAAAAAAAATCCTCTCTTCATATCAGCATCATATAAATAACAATAAATTCCAAAGAATAAAAAATGAGTTCTTGTTATCTTCATTTTCTCTTTTAGATCTACCTTTTCTCAAGTATCAACCTAAAGATGCTGGACGTTATTTAACTTCATTTGTTTTTTGTATCGTAGATAGTAACCATTGCAGTAATTTAGGATTTTATCGAGGAGAGATTAAAAATGAAAATACTCTGGCAATTTTTATAGATCCAAGAACCGATGCCTATAGAATCCTTGTGAATCATTTACAAAATCAACCTCAGGTTTATATTAGCCTTTTTAATGGGGGACCTATAGCTACTTATATTAGTGCTGCTAGTAAAATTCCAGATATCATTGATAGTTATTTATTTGCTAATGCTTTAGCAAAAGACGAAATCAAATTATTTCAGGAAAAACCTTATCCAGCAGTTCCTATCACAAGCGAAATAGTGCTCTATGGACAGATTTCGGGAAAAAAAATCCCTGAAGGTCCATTTGGTGAATTTAAGGGATACTATTCTGATAAAACTTATAGTTATGAAGTGAAGATAGATAAAATCTATACCCGACAAAATCCATATTTTTTTGGGTTATTTTGTGGAAAAGAATCTGGACTAAATTTAATGCAATTTCAAAATGAAACTTTTATGTATCATCACCTAATAACAAATAATATTCCGGTAAAAAAAGTAATATATCCATTGGATTATTTTTCGGAATTTGGCACAATCATTGAGACTGAAATACCAACTACTAAAGTTCTGAAAACTGCAATGCAATATGATACCCGAAGCAAGATTTTTTTTGTGACCAGAAATGCTAATACTTTATTTTCAGATATGGCTATTTTTAAATTGTCTGTTTTTAAAGACAGTTACGTTAAAAAAGGAGTAAAAATAGGTAATCGAATTGGTATATTAATAGATAATAGAAACGGTTATAAATGGGCGGAATATTAGTCAGTTTAGTAAGTAAGATCAACGAATAAATCTATTTTTTATAGGAAAATTTATGCTTAATTCCAATTTGACTGGTAAATTACAATTTATACGCGAAGCCGAAAAGTTAAAAGATACTTTGCGTAGTTCCTATACATCAAAGGGACGTAAAGAAAGTACAGCTGAACATTCATGGCGACTTTGTCTATTGGCAATGGCTTTTGAAGATCAATTACCAACTATAGTAGATTTTGCTAAAATACTTAAGTTATGTGTGATACATGATTTAGGAGAAGCTATCCATGGAGATATCCCAGCCATTAACCAGATTGATTTGATAAATAAACAAAATCAAGAACATAAGGATCTATTACAATTAATGGCAACTTTAGATAAAGAGAGCCGAAATAATTTTTTACAATTGTGGAAAGAATATGAAGAATCTTCATCGATAGAAGCACAAATAGTTAAAGCTTTTGATAAAATTGAAACCTTGATACAACATAATCAGGGTGCTAATCCAGAAGATTTTGATTATTACTTTAATCTTACATATGGACAGAAGACAACTAATATTTTACCGTTCTTAATTAATATTAGAAAACAAATTGATGAAGAAACTCGAAAAAAAATTCTTTTGAAAAATAAAATTATAAGTGACGATGAATTAAAAAATCAAGCACTCATTTATCATCAATTTCCTGTTCCTGGAAAAATACAAGTAACTGCTACTAAACCGTTATTTACACAGCATGAATTATCGTTGGCTTATTCTCCTGGCGTAGCTGCTCCATGTTTAGAAATCTTTGCAGATCCTATAGCAGTATATAAATATACAGGACGTGGTAATTTAGTAGCAGTAATTTCTAATGGAAGTGCAGTACTTGGTTTAGGTGATCTGGGACCATTAGCATCCAAACCTGTGATGGAAGGTAAAGCAGTACTTTTTAAAAAATTGGCCGGAATTAATGCCTTTGATCTTGAAATCTCTGAATCAAATGATCCTGAAAAATTAACTAGGATAATTGCATCTCTAGAGCCTACTTTTGGAGGCATTAACCTTGAGGATATCAAAGCACCTGAATGTTTTTATATTGAAAAAGCATTGCGTGAACGCATAAAAATTCCGGTTTTTCATGATGATCAGCATGGTACAGCTATTATTTGTACTGCTGCTATTATAAATGGTTTACGTGTAGTTAATAAAAAGATGTCTGATATTAAGCTTGTAGTTTCTGGAGCAGGAGCCTCAGCAATAGCTTGTTTAAATTTATTAGTAACATTGGGGATAAAAAAACACCATCTGGTGGTATGTGATTCGAAGGGTGTAATTTATAAAGGTAGAGACAAACCCATGTCACCTATCAAGGTAGTATATGCTATTAATCCTAGTGAAGGAAGATATACCTTGGATGAAGTAATAACTGATGCCGATGTTTTTCTCGGTTGTTCTAGACCCAAGGTTTTAACTCAAGCTATGGTAAAAAGGATGGCTAAAAATCCATTAATTTTGGCTTTAGCTAATCCAGAACCCGAAATTTTGCCTCCATTAGCGAAAGCTGTAAGATCTGACGCTATTATTTGTACTGGTAGGTCTGATTATCCTAATCAGGTTAATAATGTTCTCTGTTTTCCGTTTATTTTTCGTGGTGCATTAGATGTTGGAGCTACAACTATTAATGAAGACATGAAACTAGCAGTAGTCCATGCTCTTGCAGATCTAGCCTATGCTAATGAGGAAGAAAAATTCATCTTTGGATCAGAATATTTAATACCTAAACCATTGGATCCCCGTCTACTTTTGACAATTGCACCAGCAGTCGCAAAAGCGGCAATAAATTCAGGGGTTGCAACTAAACCCATTACAGATTTTGCGGCTTATGAAAAACACTTATTAAGCTTAATTTATTAACGACTCCGAAAAATAATACGTCCTTTGCTTAGGTCATATGGAGTAAGTTCTACTATTACTTTATCACCCGTTAAAATCCGAATATAATGTTTTCTGATTTTACCGGATATGTGTGCAGTAACTACATGTCCATTCTCTAGTTCTACTCGAAACATAGTATTTGGCAAAGTATCTAGTACAATACCTTGCATCTCAATATTATCTTCTTTAGCCATACCATATATCCCTCTATGTAATTAATTCTCAAGATAACGTTCTGCATCTAATGCGGCCATACAACCAGTAGCTGCAGAAGTAATAGCCTGACGATATATATGATCGGTTACATCTCCAGCTGCAAAAACGCCGGGAATACTTGTCTGTGTAGTATAACCTTTAGTACCCGATTGCACTTTAATATAACCATTTTCTAACGCGACTTGTCCCTGAAACAGCGCGGAATTGGGTTGGTGACCAATAGCAATAAAAACCGCCATAACATCAATTTGCTTGATTTTTTGAGGATATTCTGTAGAACATAATCTTACACCGTTTACTCCATTCTTATCCCCAATGATTTCTTGAATTTTATATTTCAGATGAAAAATAACGTTCCCATGTTTTGCTTTTTCAATCAACCTATTAATCAAAATCTTCTCCGCTCTGAAATTTTCACGTCGATGAATTAAATGTACTTCCAAAGCCATATTGGACAAATATAAGGCTTCTTCTACTGCGGTATTACCACCACCTACTACTGCTACTTTCTGGTTTTTATATAAAAATCCATCACATGTTGCACAAGCAGATACACCTTTCCCTTTGAAAGTCTCTTCTGAGGATAATCCTAAGTAGCGTGCTGAGGCCCCAGTTGCAATAATCAACGCATCACACATATATTCTCCATGATCTCCAAATAAGACAAAAGGTTTATGATGCAAATTGACTTTCTGAATATAATCAAAAATAACTTCCGTTTTAAATTTTAGAGCATGTTCATGCATACGATTCATCAATTGTGGTCCAGTTAAATGGGTTGGATCACCAGGCCAATTTTCAATATTTAATGTATTAGCCAGTTGCCCACCTTTATCAATACCGGTAATTAATATCGGTTGTAGATTAGCACGTGCTGCATAAATAGCAGCCGTATAACCTGCAGGTCCTGAACCAATAATTATTAATTTATTTTTTTTGATCATTAATTAAGCTGCTCCCATTTTGAAATTTTTGCATTATTATAAGTCACTATCTTAAAAACACACTAAATACTTATAAGTTCATTGATGTGATTAAAAAAATTTTTTATACTTATTAAAATATTTTAAAATTATTTCAAATCCATATGCTTGATCCTAATTTATTACGTAATGAATCTAATATAAATATAGTCGCTGAAAAATTGGCGCGTAGAAATTTTAAACTAGACATTGATACATTACACATGATAGAAATCAAACGTAAATTATTACAAATTGAAACAGAAAATTTACAATCGGAACGTAATAAAAGATCTAAAGAAATTGGATTTATTAAAGAGAAAGGTAAAGATATTAGAGCTCTTTGTCAAAAACTTCAAGCATTAAGTCAATGTATAAGGACAAAAAAAATTGAACTTAACATCTTAAAAAATCAATTGCGTGAATTTATGCTGATGTTACCTAATATTCCAGCAGATGAAGTTCCTAGTGGCAACGATAAACACGAAAATGTTGAAATTAGTCGTTGGGGATATCCAAGAAAATATGATTTTCAAGTGCGTGACCATGTTACATTAGGAGAATTAACTCATGGTTTAGATTTTGCTTCGGCCGTCAAAATCACCGGAAGCCGTTTTGTAGTAATGAAAGGACAAATAGCTCGACTACACCGAGCCCTAGGACAATTTATGATAGATCTTCATACTAGTAAACATGGTTATACAGAATTTTATGTTCCTGAGTTAGTAAATTATACATCTCTTTATGGAACAGGACAATGGCCAAAATTTAGTAAAGATTTATTTTTTACCAAATTATTAGATTCTACAACTACAAATAATTATGCGTTAATCCCTACAGCCGAAGTACCTTTAACTAATTTAGTACGTAATAAACTTCTTCAAGAGGAATGCTTACCCTTAAAATTTACTGCACATACTTCCTGTTACCGTTCAGAAGCGGGTTCTTATGGAAAAGATACTCATGGATTAATTCGTATGCATCAATTTGAAAAAGTAGAATTAGTACAAATTACATCACCAGAAAATTCCATGCATATGTTAGAACATTTAACTAATCATGCTGAAACCGTTCTAAAAATGTTGAATCTACCATATCGAAAAGTACTTTTATGCACCGCTGATCTTGGACATAGTTCTTGTAAAACTTATGATTTAGAAGTTTGGCTTCCTTCTAAAAACCATTTTATAGAAATATCTTCTTGTTCTAATATGTGGGATTTTCAAGCGCGTCGTATGCAAATACGTTATATTAATAAAAATACTAAAAAGACGGGCTTGGTACATACACTGAACGGTTCTGGATTAGCAGTAGGTCGTACTTTACTTGCGATAATGGAGAATTATCAAAAAGAAGATGGGAGTATTTTAATCCCAAATGTATTACATTCTTACATGAATGGGATTACATGCATTGGAAATTAATTTTTATGGGTCGTGAGGGATTCGAACCCACGACCGTTGGATTAAGAGTCCACTGCTCTACCAACTGAGCTAACGACCCATACAATTATAATAAATCCTCATCTATTCGATCTAATTTTTCATTTTTAATAGATTTTTGCATACATGCATATATAGCACAGATAACTGATGCGCGGAATCCTTTTTCTTCTAAAACTTTTACAGCTTCTATAGTTGTTCCTTTTGGTGAACAAATATTATCTTTTAGTTCTCCAGGATGTTTTCCAGTTGTTAAAATCATTTCAGCAGCTCCTTTTACAGCCTGTGCAGCAAATTTGTACGCTTTGGATCTCGACATACCTCCAAGAACAGCAGCATCAGCCATGGATTCAATCAACATATAAACATATGCTGGAGCCGAACTACTTATTCCTATTACACTGTGAATAAGATCTTCTGTTATAACCGCAGTTTTTCCAACTAGATTAAAGATCTGGACTACTTGTTTAATTTCCTGTGGTGTTACCAAAGTGTTAGATATAATTGAAGTCATGCTTTCACCCACCAAAGCAGAAGTATTTGGCATCACTCGTAAAATTTTGTTTCTTGGTCCCACTACTTTTTTTAAGACCTTTAGTGTTATCCCGGCAGCTAAAGAAATAACTAATGTATTTTCACTCAAAGAAGAAAATTTATCTTTCAGTACCTTCAAAAGAACATTTGATTTTACGGCTAAAAATAAAATATCACATATTTTTATTACTTCTTCTTCATTAGAAGTAAAATTAATACCATATGTTTGATGTAGAAATCGGTTTTTTTCTTGATGACAATCATATACATAAATATTAATTGGCAGAATGAGTCTACTTTTAACGAAACCTGCAATAAGTGTTTGTGCTATATTACCTCCACCAATAAAACCGAGTTTTTTGTTCATTAAATCCGCTCTCCTTTTTTATTAATTGATATTTATCTCTCATCTACAGGATAATCATGCATCCAAACATTAAGTAATTTGTAAGAAATAGCCAGGACTACTGGTCCAATAAATAAACCAATCATACCAAAAGTAAATAATCCACCAATAACTCCACAACTAATCATAATCATTGGCAAATCAGCACCCATACGAATTAATATAGGACGCAAAATATTATCTAAAGTGACAAGAAGACAGCTCCATATCATCAAGATGGTTGCAGAAGTATTTTCACCACCCCAATAAAGCCAAATAATAGCCGGAATTAATACAGGAAGTGTTCCAAGTTGCATCAAACAAAAAAAAATTAAAAAACCTGTTAATAATGCAGCATATGGAATTCCAGAAAATGCTAATCCTACACCTCCAAGTATACCTTGTACTAACGCTGTCACAGATACTCCTAATGCCACTGCCCGAATGGCTTGAGTAGTGAGTAATATAGCTGCTTCACCACGATGTGTAGCCAATCTCCAAGTGAAATGACTGACCCATTCTCCTATCTGCTCACCACGCCAGTAAAGTAATACACTAAATAACAACATCAATCCTAAATGCAGTATAACACGAGCCAAATGGGTTACCTGTAAAAAAATAAAGCCCGTTGTTTTACCAATATAAGGTTTAGCATAGGTCATCATTGAGTTACTATTGTCACTGGCGAAAATACTATTCCAGTTAAAATATAATTTATCTCCAATAAGAGGAACATTATCAATCACATGTAATTGAGGTACTTTGAGTGGTCCGTCAGTTAAAGATTGAATTAATGGAATTATATTATCGATAAAACCAGCAAGTAATAAGGTGAGAGGTGTAATAAAAAACAAAAATAACATAAGTATCATAATTACTATAGCTAAGATTCGACTTCCCCAGAGTAGATTCTGAATTTTAATAAATAAAGGCCAAGTTGCAATTACTACCATACTTGCCCATGTAAAACCAGCGAGAAAAGGTTGTACCACCCAAAAACAAATGACAATTAGTATGGTAATAAACAAAAATAAGAACAATAATTGTGGAATATCCACAGTTTGTTTGGAGATATTTTTCATACTACAATGGTTTTCCTCTGGTTCTTTGATTTCAGGACAGGAAAGTAAAAAAAATATTTTCCATATAGATGTGTTTTTCAGGTTGAGAAATATATAGTTTGGTGGTGCGTCCGAGTGGATTTGAACCACTGACCAACACCATGTCAAGGTGTTACTCTAACCAACTGAGCTACGGACGCATCATAATTTATATATTAGTAATTTCAGTCATCTCCTTCCTGTAACAGATCTTTATCCGATAAAGTTTGCAAATGGCGAATGCGATATATCATCATCATTGCTGCTGCAGTTAAACCAATGATAAAACCTATCCAAAAACCAGCTGGTCCTAAAGGATTAACTATCCAATCAGTTAAGCCTAATATATATCCACATGGTAATCCCAGTAACCAATAAGCAATAAAAGTAATTATCGAAATAGAATACGTATCCCTATATGCACGTAAGATACCATTTCCGATAATCTGTACCGAATCAGAAATTTGATATAGAGCAGCAAATAACATTAGCTTGGCTGCTAATGCAATTACTTGCGGATTATTATTATATAACCAAGGGATCTGTTGCCGATAAAGCGCAGTTAAAACAGCTGTAATAATAGCAATAGCAATTCCAGTACAATGAGCGGTTTTAGCCGATAAATGTGCGCTGCTAATAGAACCTCTACCCAGTTGAAAACTAACCCGAATTGTAGTAGCTATACTCAGTGACAGTGGTAAAACAAACACTAACCCACTAAAATTTAATGCTATTTGATGACTAGCTATTGATATAATTCCCAAAGGGGAAATTAATAAAGCTACTATAGTAAATAAAGTTACTTCAAATAAAAAAGATAGAGCTATTGGCAAACCCAAAGTACTAAGTTTACAGATCAGTGTCCAATCAGGCTTTAGCTTGAACAAATGTAAGCACGTTACTCGGGTAATATTTTTCATAGGATGATTCTTACTCAAACTGAACCAAGTAATCATAGTTAGAAACATAATCCAGTAAACAACTGCTGTTGCTATACCACATCCTACACCCCCGCTTGATGGAATGCCAAATTTGCCATGAATAAAAATATAATTTACTGGAATATTAACTATTAAACCGATAAAACTTATTACCATGCTTGATTTAGTATTTGCAAGGGCTTCACATTGGTTACGTAATACGTGTAATAATAAATATCCTGGAACACCGTATACCATAGCATGCAAATAAAAAATGGTTTTTTCAGCTAATTGATGATCTATAGAATGCATATAATAAATTAGATAAGGAGCTTTATATAATACCAACATAATTAGCAAAGATGTGATTATTGCTAACCAATAAGCCTGACATATATAATAAGGAATCCGATCACATTGGCCTGAACCATTTAATTTAGCTACTACAGGGGTTAATGCCATAATCAATCCATAACCAAATACAATCACAGGTAACCATATAGAAGTTCCTAAAGCTACTGCAGCCATATCAACAGTGCTTATTGATCCAGCCATAATTGTGTTAACGATACTTCTAGCAGTTTGTGCTATTTGTGCTAAAATAACCGGAGCAGCCAAAATGAATAATTGACGCGCTTCAACTAAATATTTCTGCACTTATTTTATCCTTTAAGTATTAAGATATTTAGTTGTTAAAACATAACATAATTTACAGAGATTGTAAAAAGTATAGCAAGGGTGTTAAAATTAGGTAGAGTTTTTCAATGGAATCATAACAACCAACTGTAATTAAAATAAAGCTGACTGATCTTAATTTTTAATAAGGACTTTTTTCATGGATACTATTGAAAAAATTAAACGTCAAATTGCTGACAATCCGATTCTTCTTTTTATGAAAGGTTCACCACAAAATCCATCTTGTGGATTTTCTGCACAGACCGTACAGGTGCTATTAAGTTGTGGAGAACATTTTACTTATGTAGATATTTTAAAATTTCCTGAGATTCGTACCGAATTACCTAAATATGCTAATTGGCCAACGTTTCCTCAATTATGGGTTGAAGGGAAACTTATTGGCGGTTGTGATATTATCGTTGAAATGTTTCAGCGTGGTGAATTACAAATACTTGTAAAAAAAACCGCTGATAAATATCGAGATTATTCTTATGAAAAACCTATTTATAATGATAATAAATAAAAAATTTAGTGAAAAACTTACATAAGTTGCATAAAATTGCACATTTACGTCGTGAATATACTTTAGGAGTATTACGTTGTCACGATTTACCATCTAATCCACTTGAATTATTCCATAAATGGTTACAGCAAGCATGTCAAGCAGAATTACCTGAGCCTACTGCTATGTGTTTAGCTACTGTAGATCAAAACCACCATCCGTGGCAACGTATGGTATTACTTAAGCATTTTGATGAAAAATGTATGATCTTTTATACTAATTTTAAGAGTAAAAAATCGCAACATCTTAATAAGAATCCATATATTAGCCTTTTATTTCCATGGAATCTGCTCGAACGACAAGTTATAGTTTTAGGTAAGGTAGAACGTCTTTCTCATATAGAAAACGTTAAATATTTTCAAAGTCGACCACGTGGTAGCCAAATTAGTACTTGGGTTTCACATCAATCTAGGATTATATCAAGTCGCCGAATATTAGATAATAAATTTGTTCAACTAAAAAGACAGTTCCAAAACCGACCCATTCCATTTCCTCCTTTTTGGGGAGGATTTCGGATATATATTAATTCTATTGAATTCTGGCAAGGAGGTAAGAATCGTTTACATGATCGTTTCTTTTTTCATAGAATAGGAAAAGTCTGGAAAATGCATCGACTCGCTCCATAAAAATCATTTAATTCATCATTATAAATTCATATGAGTACCATTATTAATCAATTTAAACAACGAAGTCTTATCTATCAAATAACCGATGAGATAGCTTTAATAAAAAGACTGAGTGAAAGCGATATTACACTTTATTGCGGATTTGATCCCACCGCTGATAGCTTACATTTAGGACATCTTATACCACTGCTTTGTCTAAAACGATTTCAGAATGCAGGTCATAAACCTATTGCACTTATAGGCGGGGCAACAGGTTTAATTGGAGATCCTAGTTTTAAAAGCACTGAACGTAAATTAAATACTACAGAAATAGTTATTAAATGGGTTAAAAAAATTAGTAAACAACTAGAATTATTTCTGGATTTTAATTGTGGTAAAAATAGTGCAATTATAGTAAATAATTATACTTGGCTTGGAAAAATTACGATGATAGATTTTTTACGTCGCGTTGGAAAACATTTTCCTATTAATCAATTAATTCATAAAGAATCAGTCAAACAACGTTTGAATCGTGATGATTTAGGCCTTTCTTTTACAGAATTTACTTATAATCTATTACAAAGTTATGACTTTGCCTATCTAAATTCTCAGTATGGTGTAGAATTACAAATAGGGGGATCAGATCAGTGGGGTAATATTACTTCGGGAATTGATTTAACTCGCCGCTTACATCAAAAAAAAGTGTTTGGTGTTACTCTTCCGCTGATTACACAAAAAAATGGAATAAAATTTGGTAAAACTGAGAATAATATTATCTGGTTAGATGCTCATAAAACTAGTCCTTATAAATTTTATCAGTTTTGGCGTAATATAGCAGATACTGACGTATATAGGTTATTAAAATTATTCACTTTTATGGACCTCAAGAGTATTGAGATTTTACAAAAAGAAGATAAAAATAGTGATGAAAAACCTCGAGCATCCATGATATTAGCCGACGAGGTAACACGGTTAGTACATGGTATTACAGGACTATCAGCTGCTAAACGGATCACACAATTTTTATTTTCTTCAGCAGATACTACTAAAACTACTAATGATATGAAGATGACTGAAACCGATTTCAGTCAGTTAGCACAAGATGGCATCCCAACTATAACTATTGAAGTCGAAAAAAATTCTTTGGATTTACAGCAAGCACTCGTAAAAGCCAACTTAGCATCATCACGTACTCAAGCACGATATCTTATTGATGCTCGAGCTGTAAGTATTAATAGTAAAATACAATCGGATCCAGGCTATCAATTTGGTGATTTAGATAAGCTTTACGGACGTTATACATTATTACGACGTGGAAAAAAACACTATTGTTTAATAGATTGGAAATAATCAATTACAGTTAGTTTGATTTTTATAGCAATGGACTAAAAAAATAGAATAATTGTTCAAGAATACGTTGCCAATAAGGTCTACGTAACCAACTATTAACATCTATCAAGCGTGAACTATTAATATAATTTTCTTGTATAAAAAATAAATCCTTACCAAAGTGATTATCATCAATGACAAGTGTAATTTCAAAATTCAACCATAAACTACGCATATCAAAATTGACTGTACCAATCAAACTCAATTGTCCATCAATCTGTACGCTTTTGGTATGTAATAAACCTCCTTCGAATTGATAAATTTTAACACCAGCTTTTAATAACTCAGTAAAAAAAGCACGACTAGCCCAACCGACTAATATTGAGTCATTACAATATGGTAGAATTATACTTACTTCAACTCCACGTTGAGCTGCAATACATAGTGCCTGAAGCAAATCCTCACTTGGTACAAAATAAGGAGTGGTCATAATAATAGTATTACGTGCCGAAAAAATAGCTGTAAGTAGTGCTTTATGAATCATATTATAATCAGGGTAATCTGGTCCTGAGGCAATTACATGAATTGCAGCAGGTTCATTTGGTGGAGATGAAGAATGAATAATATTACTGTCAAGATCCGGGTGAAATGGTAAAATCCGGTGACCAGTTTCTAATTCCCAATCACAGGAATAAATGATTTTCATCACCTTCGTTATTGGGCCTTCCATACGTACCATTAAATCAATCCATTGACCAACTTTAGAGTTTTGTTTAAAAATCTTGGGATCTACTAAATTCATGCTACCTGTATAAGCAATACAATTGTCAATCAATACCATTTTGCGATGCTGGCGTAAATCTAGACGTCGGAAAAACATTCTCAATAAACTTACGCGTAAAGCTTCAACAATTTCAATCCCTGCATTACGCATAATAGATACCAAGGTACTCTGAAAAAAGCTTCTACTACCAGCTGAATCCAACATTAATCGGCAATGTACTCCTCGCTTAGCTGCAGTTATAAGTGCATCTGCTACTGTATTAGTAATTCCTCCTGGTTGCCAGATGTAGAAAACAATTTGAATATTATTTTGAGCCAATTGAATATCTTGAATAATAGATTTCACTATGTCATCGGTAGTTGTGAGTAAAATTAACTTATTAGCTTTAAGACTAGTAATACCTTGGCGTAATTCGCAAAGTTGAAATAATTGACGAGCTACTTCACTATTTTTAATAGCAAAAATTTTTTCATAATGTTTAAATTCTTTTATCCATTGACTAAGGGAAGGCAATATAATTTGAGCTCGTTTCGCTCTTCGTTTTCCTAAATAAAGTTCTTCTAAAGTAAAATAAGCGATAATTCCTATTAAAGGTAAAATATAAATTATTAATAACCAAGCAAGAGAAGATGATACAGTTCTACGTTTCATGAAGATTCTAAATACTGTTGCAGTAATTAATAATCTATAAAATAAAATAATGAGCCCGCTGATGAAGGAGTAAAAAGTGATCATTCATGTATTCATCAATCAGTCCTGCTCTACTTGAAAGAATTTTTTGAAGAATTTTATCGACACAACATATAAAATCTATATAAATAGATAATTAATACTGCATTAATCAGATAAGAAATAATATTTAATATGATTATTGATATCGTAATCATAAACAAATGTGTCACAAAGGTTGAAAAGATCAATACTAAATATTTTCCGAATAGCCATAAAATAATTGCAGGAATTACTAGTTTATGATATTTCCATATCATATGCGTACTAATACGCATAGCATCAGATATACTGGTTTGTTCATTAATCATAACTATTGGAGATAATGATAATAAAATTGTTAATGCTATCCCGGGAAAAATTAATATTATTAATCCCAATTGATTTAATAGGTTTATTATGAATGTTAAAACTAGTAATTTAGGAAATTGTAACACTGAACTTTCTAAAGCTAGTAATATATTTCCTCGTTTTCCTGATGAAACCATAGTAATCAAATTTAGAATTCCACCTAACATTAATGTATGTCCCAATAAGGTAATGACAAATTTTATTACAAAAATGTATAAGAGCAACATCAGTTGTTCCGATGACATTTTTTGGACTATCTCCAATAAACTTTTGTCTAAGTATTTGAGATCGTTAGTTCCAAAGATAAATTGCATCTGTTCACTATAAAAAGGCAATATAATACTATTTATCAGAACTGTAAGAAAAGATATTAATATCGCCATTAATATGATATTAATAGCTTGATGACAACAAAAATTGACTGTATCACGATATAAAGATCTTACGGTGACAGACATACTTAGTATTCCTTTCATCTCGATGTATGAGAGGAGTTTAATAAAATTAACTTTGAGTATCAATAACTATCTGAAACTAGAACTAGTTATTTATCATTGATTGTCATTTTAAGTAATGTTGATATTATCCATCAGTCTCTTAAGTGTTCAGAATTTAGTTAGTAATTTTTTGAATAAAAAGTACCAGGGCAGGGTTTTTTTGTGAAACTAATTTTTAGTTATGGATTATTTTTATTAAAAATGTTTATTGGCATCCTGGTTATTGCAATCCTAACCTTACTCTTTATAAGAAGAAAACTTCTTAATCGGAAAAAATTACCCGAGGGTTATTTGCAATTAACACATTTAGGTAAAAAATATCATGAAATAAAAAATGATATGCTATTAGCAATATCCCCTAAGACAGGTAAAGGATGGAAAAGTATAAAGGATAAATTATTCTCAATATTCAAACATTCTGATTTAAAACCAAACCAAGATAAGCCAATTATTTATGTCATTGATTTTAAAGGAAGTATAGATGCAAAAGAAGTTCATTATTTAAGGGAAGAAATTTCAGCTATATTATTAGTTGCAACTAATAATGATCAGGTTTTATTACGATTAGAAAGCGCTGGGGGTTTAGTACATAGTTATGGATTAGCTGCTTCACAACTGCAGCGTTTACGTAATAAAGGAATTTTTTTAACCGTAATAGTTGATAAAATGGCTGCAAGTGGTGGTTATATGATGGCCTGTGTAGCTAATCATCTTATCGCTGCTCCCTTTGCTGTTGTTGGTTCAATTGGGGTAGTTGCACAACTTCCGAATTTTCATCGATTTTTAAAGCGTCATGAAATTGATATTGAACTCCATACAGCGGGTGAATATAAGCGTACTTTAACTTTATTTGGAGAAAACCATGATCGTGGTCGTCAAAAGTTAATAGAAGAATTACAAGCTACACATCAGTTATTTAAAAAATTTATTCATGATATGCGTCCTACACTAGATATTGATAGGGTTGCAACTGGAGAACATTGGTTTGGAACTCAAGCTATCAAAAAAAATCTGATTGATGAAATTGGTACAAGTGATGACTTTATCCTACAAAAAAAAGATCAATGTAAATTAATTAGTGTTCGTTATTGCATATCTTCAAAAAATCAATGGTTTGATAGCATCTTGAATGCCATCTATCAACGTATAGAATACTTTTTATTAAAAGTTATATCATCATGATTAATTGCAAAAAAAATAGTCTTAGTAGTAACTGATGTTGAGGTTAATAATTTTTTAAATTTTGATAAAATTAATATTTATTGTATGTCTAATTCTCCTTTAATATTAGCGCTTGATTATCCCAATCGTAATCAGGTTATGGGCTTAGTTGATAAGATAGATCCTTCACTGTGTCGTCTTAAAGTAGGTAAAGAATTATTTACATTACTAGGTCCACAAATTGTACGTGACTTACAAAAAAGAGGTTTTGAAATATTTCTAGATCTTAAATTTCACGATATTCCTAATACAGTTGCACATGCAGTTGCTATTACTGCCGAAATGGGAGTATGGATGATAAATGTTCATGCAAGTGGAGGAGCAAAAATGATGAGTGCTGCGCATGAAGCATTATTATCTTTTGGAAAAGATGCTCCATTGTTAATGGGGGTTACTATACTAACAAGCATAAATGAACATGATTTATATGATCTAGGTTTCAGGTGTTCACTTTCAGAACAAATTGGAAGATTAGCACGATTAACATATAATTGTGGTCTTGATGGTATTATTTGTTCGGCACAAAACGCTGTACAAGTTAAATTTGATATTAATCAGCGATTTATTATCGTATCACCAGGGATCCGATTGGATAATAAAAAAACTTATGATCATCAAAGTATTATGAGACCATATGAAGCACTATGTGCTGGTGCTGACTATATCGTAATAGGACGTGCTATTACACAATCTGTTAATCCGGAAAAAACTCTAACTGAAATTTATACTTTACTTACTAAAATAATCTAACTGGAAATACTACATATTCCGTTTCTCAAAAAGGCCTTAAATCTTTTTTTTAATTTCTCTATACATTTATTTATAAGAGTTGCTATTTCAGGTTCTTGAAGTGTTCGATTAGTATCTTGCAAAATTAAGCTAAAAGCTAGACTTTTATAACCGTTTGGTATATTATTACCACGATACACATCAAATAATGATATTGCCACTAATTGATTTGATAAAATATTTTTGATTTCGGTTATTATATCTGAAGCGGGAAGGGTTTCAGTAACCACTATTGCAATATCACGACGATTTGATGGAAATCGTGAGATATTACGTATAATTGGTCGAGAAGATTGACAACTTTTTTTCCATAAGAGTTCAAATATTATAGTTTGATCATTTAACTCTAATCTATGTTGCAATTTTGGATGAATAACACCCATAATGCCAATCCGTTCGTTATGTAAATAAATTCCAGCTGTTTGACCAGGATGTAAAGCGGGATGAATTTCAGATTTAAAATGAATTACTTCTTTTTTACCACTTAAGTCAAGCAATGCTTCTACATCACCTTTTAAATCATAAAAATCCATAGAGTTACATGGGGTATCCCAATGATCTTCATATCTATTACCACAGATAATTCCTGTTATCATTAAATCTTCTTGAACAACCTTATGAGTTTTTTTTTGCATTGGTATAAATCGGCTACCTATTTCAAATATTCTCATACATTTCTGCTGACGATTTTGATTATAAATCATCACCGATAATAATCCACTCCATAATGAAAGACGCATTGCAGATAGTTCAGTAGAAATTGGATTAGATAATTTTAAATCTTCTTCGTTTGGATGTAATAACATTTGTATTTCGGGATTTACAAAACTATAGGTAATAACCTCCTGATAGCCTCTATCTACCAATAAGGTTCTGACACGTTTAAGTGAAACATTAGTAGTACTTCTAGTTCTATTCAATCTCATATATGTCTTTAACCAACTACAAGATATTTTATTATATCCATAAATCCTCGCGATTTCTTCTATTAGATCTTCCTCGATATTTAGATCAAAACGCCAGCTAGGAGTTTTCACTTTCCAACCATCATTTATTTTATTTAATGTATAATCACAACCCAAGCGAGATAAAATATCGACTATTTCATCATCCGCAATATATTGGCCAATAAGTGAATCTAGCTTTATTCGACGCAATGGTATAATTTTACTTTTTGGTAAATGTGTTACATTCTTAACTTCAATAATTGGTCCCGCTTTTCCCCCGCAGAGTCGTAAAATTAAATCCGTAGCTAATTCTATAGCCTGAAGCTGAATCATAGGATCTACTCCTCGTTCATAACGTTGTGAAACATCGGTATGTAATTTATAACGTAATGAACGACCTATAATAAATAAAGGATTAAAAAAAGCACTCTCGATCAGTATGTTTTTTGTATGATTATTTAGGTCGCAAGATACCCCTCGAACAATTCCTGCTATTGATAATACTTTATTATTATCAGCTACCACGATTACATCTTCTTTTAACTTAATGTGATTACTGTTAGTTAAAAAAAACGTTTCATTGGTTTTGGCCATTCGTACAGTAAGATTTCCATCAATTGAATTTAAATCAAATATATTCATTGGTTGCCCAAGTTCTAATAAAATATAGTTGATAATATCAACTACTACATTACCAAAACTATAATTACATCGTCGCAATTTTTCACTTAACCATAAGGGTGTCGGCACATTCACATCAACTTCCTTTAAAATACGTGCTATATAACGAGGGCAAGCTTCCGGAACTTTTACATCAATCGGTAAGGTGTCATTCAATTTTACTGATGCTGGTAAGATTGGTTTTTCATGAAATCTTAATTTATTGAAAGCAGCTATATCTCGTGCTATACCACGAATACTCAAACAATCAGCACGATTCGGAGTCACGTTAATTTCAAAGATTTTATCATCTAATTGCAAATAATCTCGAATATTCATTCCTATTTGAGCAGAATAAGGTAGTTCAATTAAGTGGTTTTTATTCTCAACTTCCAAGATCCCTAAATTAGAAAATGAACATAATTTTCCTTGTGAAATTATATTATGAATATTTTTAGCATAAATTTTAACTTTATCTAAAAGCAGTGCTCCTATAACAGCAACTCCCACTTTTATACCTGTACGGCAATTATTTGCGTCACAAACTATAGTTAGAAAATTATTACTATTTTGATCTATATTGACTTTTGTAACATATAGATTATTTGATAATGGCTTACATTCGACTATTTCTCCGACAACCACACCAACACAATTCCCGGCTACATTTATAATTTGGTTAACTTCTAGTCCGGACATAGTTAGTTGTTCAGATAACGAAGAAGTATTAATATCAATGTTTACCCATTCTCTTAACTCAAATTCACTAACTCTCATAATGACTTTTCATTTAATTAAATTGTTTAAGAAATCGTAAATCATTTTCATAAAAAAGACGTAGATCTGATATTTCATAATATAGCATAGCCAGACGTTCTATACCCATGCCAAAAGCCAAACCAGAATAAGTATCTACTGAAATTCCAACCTTCTTAAGTACATTAGGATGTACCATGCCACATCCTAATATTTCTATCCATTTGTTGTCTTTACTTAGGATATCAATCTCAGCAGAGGGTTCGGTAAAAGGAAAATAAGAAGGTCTAAATCTTATTTGAAATTTTTTATCAAAAAAAATTTTTAAAAAATCACATAAGATTGTTTTTAGATTACTAAAACTTAGGTCTTGATCAACTATTAAACCTTCTATTTGATGAAACATAGGAGTATGAGTTTTATCATTATCATTTCGATATACTTTACCTGAAGCAATGATTTTTATAGGAGGTTTTTGATTTTTCATGATTCTTATTTGTACTCCTGACATTTGTGTTCTTAATAAATAAGTATCATTTAACCAAAATGTATCATGTTCTGTGCGAGCTGGATGATGAATGGATATATTTAAAGCATCAAAATTATGATAACCATCTTCAATTTCTGGACCAGTTACTGATTCAAAACCTAATCCATAAAAGATTTTTTCAATGCGATCAATGATCTTGGTGATGGGGTGTATACCTCCCATCTTAACACCACGTCCTGGTAATGAAATATCTAGGTTATTATTATTTTTACACAGAAGAACATTCAGCGCTTCAGCTTCCAACTGTTGTTTTTTATTCTTGAATGAAAGCCTCATTTGCTTTTTAACCTCATTTAATACCTTTCCTATAGTAGGACGTTGTTCTACAGGTAAACTATTTAACTTATTCATATAGAGAGTTATATGCCCTTTCTTTCCTAAATATTCAATACGTATTCTTTCTAGAGCTTTAACATCCTTAATATTTTCAAGATTTTTTGTAAATTGATAAAGAAATTCTTTTATATGAATAAGCATATTTCTTTCCTTTAGATTTGGCTTAATCAGTTGTTATTCTTGATGGTAATTAGAATAAAAAAACCTCTACATGGAAGGAAGAATTTTGGACCCACTAAAAATTTTTTATGAATTTTAAAGAGAATTAGCAATTTTAGCTTTTTCAACTAATATATAAAATGAATCTTTATCAGAGACTGCAATATCAGATAAGATCTTACGATCTATTTGAACCAAAGATTTTTTTAGTCCTTTAATAAAATTATTATAAGAAAGACCATATTTTCTTACTGCAGCATTAATGCGCATAATCCATAGTTGGCGTAACTTACGTTTACGCTGACGGCGATCACGGTAAGCGTACTGACCAGCTTTTATGACAGCTTGAATAGCCACTCTATATGCACGAGAACGTGCTCCATAATAACCATTAGCTTGTTTTAAGATTTTTTTGTGACGTGCATGAGCTACTACACTACGCTTAACACGAACCATATCTTTTTCCCTCTTACTATTTTTTATACATAGGGCATGCATCCCACTACTAATTTAAAATCTCCCTTCGAAATTACTATTTTTGAACGTAAATGACGCTTCCGCTTAGAAGATTTTTTAGTTAGTATATGACGAAGGCTAGCTTTTTTATGTTTAAAACTGCCGGAAGCAGTTTTTTTAAAACGTTTAACAGTACTGCGAACTGTTTTGATTTTTGGCATATTTACACCATTTATTTTTTATATATTCCATTATACTTTTTTTTTTGGAGCGAGCACCATAATCATTTGTCTTCCTTCAATTTTCATCGGAAAATACTCTATTACTGCAAAATTATCTAGATCATTTTTTATTCGGTTTAACATTTTCAGACCTATTTGTTGATGCGACATTTCACGACCTCGAAAACGTAAGGTTATTTTTACTTTATCACCCTCTTCCAAAAAACGAAGCAGGCTACGTAATTTTACTTTATAGTCTCCTTCATCTGTAGCAGGACGGAATTTGATTTCCTTGATCTGAATGATTTTTTGCTTTTTTTTCTGTTCTTTTGAGAATTTACTCTTTTCATAAAGATATTTACCATAATCTATCATTTTACAGACTGGGGGTTCAGCATTAGGGTTTATCTCAACTAGATCAACACCTGCTTTATAAGCTCTTTCTAAAGCTTCATATAGACTTACAATACCAATTGATTCCCCATTTACTCCCGTTAAACGAACTTCCTTCACATGTATTTCACTATTAATACGATTGTGACGTATTGGATTTTTATTTCCGGTTTTAATATTTTTTTCCTCCTCTGGTTTTTATATCACGATTATTAATTTCATCTTGTAGCTGTTTCAACATCTCATGGATTTTTATATTATTAAAACTTTCTCCCGTCCCCGTGCGGACAGAAATTACTCCTAATTCGGTTTCTTTATCTCCACATATAATCATATATGGAACACAACGTAAAGTATGCTCGCGGATTTTTAAACCAATTTTTTCATTTCTCAAGTCGGTCATTACTCTAATTCCAACGTTTTTCAAAAAATTAGCTAATTGGTTTACATAATCTAACTGATACTGACTATTGGTAATACTCATTATTGTAACTTGTACTGGAGCTAACCATAAAGGCAATTTACCAGCATATTCTTCTAAAAGAATACCTATAAATCGCTCTAATGAACCTAAAATGGCTCGGTGAATCATCACTGGTCTTTGACGTATATTACGCTCATCTACATAGAAGGCATTTAAACGGGATGGTAAAAAAAAGTCTAATTGAACTGTACCACATTGCCATGCACGATCCAAGCAATCATATAGTGTAAAATCTATTTTAGGACCATAAAAAGCTCCATCACCTGGTTTATATTTAAAAAATATTTTACATTCTTCTAAAGCTCTTACTAAGTCTTCTTCAGCTTGATTCCAAATCTTATCATCGCCAATTCGCTTTTCGGGACGCGTAGATAGTTCTACTGCAATTTTTTCAAAGCCAAAGATTTTATATATTTCGTATATCATTTTAATACAATTTTGCACTTCCATTCCTACTTGATTTCTGGTACAGAAAATATGTGCATCGTCTTGAGTAAATCCCCGTACACGCATTAATCCATGTAAAGATCCAGATGGCTCGTAGCGGTGACAACTTCCGAATTCTGCCATTCTTAATGGAAGATCACGATAGGATTTAATTTCTTGGTTATAAATTTGCACATGTCCGGGACAATTCATGGGTTTGATACAATATTCACGATTTTCTGATAAAGTGATAAACATCGTTTCTTGATAATTTTGCCAATGTCCAGTTTTTTCCCATAAGATTCTATCTAACATAAACGGTCCTTTGACTTCTTGATATCCATACTGTCTTAATTTAGAACGAAGAAATAATTTCAGTTGTTGAAAAATAATCCAACCATTATTATGCCAAAATACCATGCCTGGAGCTTCTTTTTGCATATGATATAAACCTAACTTTTTTCCAATTGTTCTATGATCTCTTTTGGTAATTTCTTCTAATTTTTTTAAATAAATACTCAAGTTTTTTTTATCAGACCAAGCTGTACCATAAATACGTTGTAGCATTTTATTATTACTATTGTTTTTCCAGTAAGCTCCAGATATTTTCTGTAAAGTAAAATTCTGACAGAAACGTACATTAGGCACATGTGGTCCTGGAGATATATCAATATACTCTTCATAACAATATAAACTTAGTTTTTCATTGTGAATACGATCTTTATCAATAAGGGATACTTTATAGATTTCATCTCTTTCTAAAAAAATCTTTCTAGCTTCTTGCCAAGTTACTAATTTCTTAATTACATCGTAATTCCTAGCGGCTAATTCATACATACGTTTCTCCACCAAGCTTAGGTCATTAGGAGTTAGACTGAAATCTAGATCAATATCATAAAAAAATCCATCTTTGATAACTGAACTGATTGCCATTTTAGTGTGGGGATAGAGTTGTTTTATAGCATGACCTAACAAATGAGCGCAGGAATGACGTAGAATTGTTAAACCAATTTCATCTTGTAGAGTAAAAATACTGACTGTAGCATCGCAACTCACAAAATCCGATAAGTCTTTTAGTTGCTCATTTACCTTAGCAGCAATCGCAATTTGTGCTACATTAGGTACCATAAGATGAGCAAGATTCATAAGGCTTATCGCATTACTAAATTGATATTTAGTACCATTATAAGAAATAATCGAAAACATTATGAATCCTTATTAAAAAATAGTGGTATAATAAAAATTAAGTACATGTACATTCTCTTATATTTATTAAGTATGAGATGACTATGACTTCAAGAAGCCATGTTATTTTTGCTATTGCAATGGTAATTGCTGCTAAACGTTTTCACTTGATGAATTCTTACGGTGACTGGTGGCATATTATTCCTTCCGCAATATTAACTTCATTATTACCAGATATAGATCATCCAAGATCTATGATTGGTCAACGTGTAAAATGCTTATCTTATCCGATAGCATATCTTTTTGGTCACCGAGGATTTACTCACAGTTTATTAGCTGTTATAGTGTATAGTTTTCTCATTAGAAAGATATTACCACCAGATGTGCAATATGGAATGCTAATAGGATACCTAAGTCACTTAAGTGCAGATTTTTTCACTTCATATGGTATTCCGCTATTATGGCCATTATCCTGGAGATTTCGATTTCCACTCTTTCATATGTCAACGGGAAAAACTACTGAACGTCTTTTTTGTATGATATTTTTAGTAATAGTAATAGTAATTCCATCTAATCTAGTTTCTAATTGGTTAATTTTAATTAGTCATTATCTCAATACATTAGATATACTACATTAACCAATTAGATTTGAAATTCATATTTTTCAAATCTAAAAGATCACTTTACTATTATATATTAAAATTAGTAGTGAGTTATTTATATTTATTTTATGGATAAAACCAAATGCTATTGTCCCTAATAAAATCATGATCCAATTACAATCTATCCAAGATATATTAGATTGGACTATAAGAATGTTTTCTGAAAACGAGATATATTATGGTCATGGAACAGATAATCCTTGGGATGAAGCCATACGATTAGTATTACCAACCCTAGGTTTGCCATTAACATTACCTCAAAATCTTTATTTAAAGCAAATTACTTATCTGCAACGTCAACATATTATTGATAGAGTTATGCGTCGTATTAAAGAACGAATACCAGTAGCTTATATTACTAATAGAGCTTGGTTTTGTAATTATGAATTTTATATTGATGAAAGAGTATTAATTCCACGATCGCCTATTAGTGAATTAATAGACAAAAAATTTTTCTCGCTTCTTACTACGAAAGAAATCAAATATATACTTGATATAGGCACTGGAAGCGGTTGTATAGCTATAGCCTGTAGTTATGTTTTTCCTAATGCAATTATCCATGCTTCGGATATTTCTCGAGAGGTTTTAACTGTTACTGAACATAATATTGCTTTTCATAATCTTAAAAAAATTGTTACTCCTTTATGTTCAGATTTATTTAAGGAGATTAATCATAAAAAATACGATCTTATTATTTCTAATCCCCCTTACGTAGGGAAAAACCAAATAAAGCATTTACCTCCCGAATATGGTTTTGAACCAAAATTAGGTCTAATCGCAGGAAGGGAAGGACTTGAAATAATACATCGTATTTTATTACAGGCATCAGATTATCTAAATAATAATGGTATACTCATTTGTGAAGTTGGATATCATCAAAAATTTTTCATAGAACAATACCCCCACATACCTTTTCTTTGGCTAGAATTTGAAAGAGGCGGTTATGGAGTTTTTATGTTAACTAAAAAACAATTAATTAAAAGTCAAAAATATCTCATCAGCATGAAAAACATGAAGGAACTATAATGCATGGCTGGAAATAGTATTGGACAGATTTTTAGAGTGACAACATTTGGAGAATCGCATGGTAAAGCTCTAGGATGTATTATAGATGGTGTTCCTCCTGGAATAAGTTTAACTGAAGAGGATATTCAATATGATTTGGATCGTCGTCGTCCTGGAAAGTCAATTTATACTAGTCCGCGTCGAGAATTAGATAAAATAAAAATACTTTCAGGTGTATTTGAAGGTTTAACAACAGGTACAAGCATTGGAATGTTAATAGAAAATACTGATAATCGTTCTCAGGATTATAGTGCAATTAAAGAAGTCTTTCGTCCTGGTCATGCAGACTATACTTATGATAATAAATATGGTATGCGAGATTACCGAGGAGGGGGTCGATCTTCAGCACGTGAAACTGCTATGCGTGTAGCAGCAGGAGCTGTTGCTAAAAAATATCTTCATAGTTTATATGGAATAAAAGTTAGAGGTTATTTAGCACAGATAGGAGACATTGTCTGTGAATTTCACAACTGGGAACAAGTGAATAAAAATGATTTATTTTGTCCTAATCTTGAGAAATTGGTTCTTTTGGACCAACTATTGCGACAATTAAAAAAAGAAGGAGATTCTATTGGAGCAAAAATTACTATTATTGCTGATAATCTACCTATAGGTTTAGGGGAACCAGTTTTTGATCGTCTTGATGCAGATTTAGCACATGCGTTAATGAGTATTAATGCAGTTAAAGGAGTAGAAATAGGCGATGGTTTTGCTGTAGTTTCTCAACGTGGTAGTGAACATCGGGATGAAATCTATACAAATGGTTTTAAAAGTAATCATGCTGGAGGTATTTTGGGAGGAATTAGTAGTGGTCAGCCCATAGTTGTAAATTTGGCAATGAAACCTACATCTAGTATTCTCGTTCCTGGACATAGTATTAATCGTTTTGGGCATGAAGTTGATGACATTATTACACGTGGTCGTCATGATCCTTGTGTAGGTATTCGAGCTATACCTATTGCTGAAGCAATGATAGCTATTATCATTATGGACCATTGCTTACGCTATCGTGCTCAGTGTGGAATTATTTAATATACAACACTATCTATCCATTCATCATTAAATCAATTCTCACTCAGCATATTCTTCAGTGTGATTGATATTCAGCCGATTGAATTATGCTGTTTTTACGCAAATCCTTTAATAATGCAACTATAGACATATTAATTTGATTTTTGATCATGTGAGATGAAATTGCCATTATTTGTTGGTTAGATGCATTTTTATACCAAATTTTATCTAATGCTATTATTACTAAATTTTCTTTATTAGCATCTTGACTTATAGCATAAGTAGATTGAGTATTTTTTGGAGAAATCATCTCAAATCCTGTATTAGCAATACCGTCATTATTATTAAGTGTAATAACTGTCGCCTTTCCAAATTTTAAGTGTAAATCTCCTTCAGTTTTTCCTTGCTTAAGAAGCAACAATATTTTCTCTAATTCTTTCTTTACTTGCTTGCCTATTTTTTGCTGCTGTAAATAGGTAGTGATACTCTTATGCACCTTACTTAGTGATTTAAAGTGAGCTGGTCTATGATTAATAATACGTATCCAAATACCATTTTGACTGCTAATTCGTATAAAAAAGCTATTTATATTCATTTTACTGCTGTTAAAAATGGCATGTACTAGTAACTTTAAATTATTAGGGATAGTTGTAAAATTAAACCAATTCGTTTCTTCAGTTTTCATTCCGGTAACGTGTTCCAATTCATTAATCGAAATACTACTCCTCGAGTTAAGGATGGTTTTTTGAAGTGAAGAATATTTATCTAAAATCTTTTGTTGCTGTATTTTATGAGTTATAAAAGTACGTACTTGATTTAATGGTATGAGATGTTGATCTTTGATGCCATCAAGACGTAGGATTAAATATCCAAAGGAGCATTTTATGATACCTGAAAGTTGACCAATTTTTTGTAAATGAATATTTTTTAACTCATCTGGTATGTCTTCGGTTCTGATCCATCCAATTTGTCCTCCTATACGTGCAGAAATAGGATCTATAGATTTTTGTTTTGCTAGTTCCACAAAATCCGCACCATTTTTTAATTCATTTAACAAGGATTTGGCTTCGTTTTCATTTTTGAGTTGAATAATTCGATATTTATATTGAGGTAATTCCATGTAATCTAATTTATGTAAATTATACCATTGCTTGATTTCAAACTCACTTACATACGGCTTATAAATTTTATTTGCATTTAATTGTAAATAATTAATCCTAACCTGCTCAGGTAAGATGAAATGTTTCAAATTTTTTTGATAAAAATTATTGATCTCATCTTTACTAACCGGTTGAGTGGTTGCCATATAGTTAATGTCCACTGGGGCTTGACGGATCAAACGTTTTTGAAGAACTAGTTTAGTTAATGTATTTACCTCATTTGGTAATAAAAAATGTGTTTTAACTATGGTAGACAACAATTCCTGAACTGCTAATTGCTTACGTAAAGATTCCGCATATTGCTTGCCTGTTATTCCTAGTATTTTTAATACTTTTCTATACTTGACATTGTCAAATTTACCATTGATCATAAAATCTCTTTGATTTAAAATAATTGCTTTAATTTGTTCATCATTTATATTAATTCCTATTTTTTTTACATACTGTTGAAGTAGTACTTCATCTATTAGATTTTGTAAAATCAAATTACGGAATTGTTGCCTAGCCTTTTCATTGGTAATAATTTTAGGCAATTCTTCACCTAATAATTGACTAGCTAATCTAAATGATTCTTCAAATTGCAATCTACTAATTTTTTGTCCATTGATACTAATCATATAATCCTTTTTAGGATAAAAAACTCGGTAATTTCCTATTGCTGTTATTACCATCATCAATATGATAATAATTAAGATTATTTTATTAACTATGCGATTTCTTACCATATTAGGATGTATTCCTTTAAATATTTTACAGACTGATCGTATTATTTTGTAATGCAATTTTCAGAACTTCTTCAACTTGTTTTACTGGATAAATATTCAAATTCTTTCTAATGTTAGCTGGAATATTTTCCAAATCACGTTGATTTCCATAAGGAATAACTACAGTTTTTATACCACCTCTATGAGCAGCCAATAATTTTTCTTTTAAACCACCAATAGGTAGTACTTGCCCTGTTAAAGTAATTTCTCCAGTCATTGCTACATCCGCACGAACAGGATTTTCTGTTAAACAAGACACTAATACAGTACACATAGAAATACCAGCACTGGGTCCATCTTTAGGTGTGGCACCGTCAGGAACATGTATATGGATATCATTGGTTTCATGAAAATTATGCTTAATACCCAGCTTATTCGCTAAGGTTCTTACTACTGTTATAGCGGCTTGGATAGATTCTCGCATTACTTCTCCTAATGAACCGGTATAATAGAATTTTCCTTTTCCTGGAAGACAAGAACTTTCAATTCTTAATACTTCTCCTCCATTTTCTGTCCAAGCCAGACCAGAAACTTGACCAATACTATTTTGACTCAACGCTTTACCATACTCTAAACGTTGAATACCTAAATAATATTCAAGGTTATCTTTTTTTACTTCTATAGATTTTATGGTCGTATCCATAAGGATAATTTTTACAACCTTACGACATAATTTGGCCAATTCTCGTTCAAGATTACGTACTCCTGCTTCGAAAGTATAGAAACGAATAATATCTAAAATAGCTTCTTCATCTACAACAATTTCATTTCTTTTTAAGGCATTCCGCTTGATCTGTTTTGGTAGTAAATAACGATTAGCGATATTTAACTTTTCGTCTTCGGTATATCCAGGAATCCGAATAACTTCCATACGATCTAATAGAGGATGAGGAATCTTCATAGAATTAGAAGTAGCAATAAACATTACATCGGATAAATCATAATCTACTTCTAAATAATGATCATTAAATGCATGATTTTGTTCCGGATCTAAAACTTCTAGTAAAGCAGCCGCAGGATCTCCTCGAAAATCCGATGACATTTTATCTATTTCGTCTAGTAAAAATAATGGATTTTTTACACCTATTCTAGCCATTTTCTGAATTAATTTACCTGGCATTGAACCAATATAGGTACGACGATGTCCTCTGATTTCTGCTTCATCACGTATTCCACCCAAGGCCATACGAACATATTTACGTCCCGTAGCTTTTGATATCGATTTTGCGAGAGATGTTTTCCCTACTCCAGGAGGACCTACAAGACAAAGGATAGGACCTTTATTTTTACTTCTACGATTTTGAACCGCTAGATACTCAAGAATTCTTTCTTTTACATTTTCCAAACCAAAATGATCATTATCCAATCTTTCCTTGGCCTTCGGAAGATTTTTTTGGATTTTAGTCCGAGCATACCAAGGAACTTGAAACATCCACTCAAGATAATTACGTATAACTGTTGCTTCCGAGGACATTGGAGACATCATTTGTAATCTTTGTAGTTCAGATTCAGTTTTTTTGCGTGCTTCTAGAGGCATTTTAGCATCTAGTATTTTTCTTTTTAAAACGTCATTATCATCATTCTCATTAGGAGCGGATTCTTCATCTACTTCGCCTAACTCTTTTTTAATGGCTTTTATTTGCTCATGTAGATAATATTCTCGCTGACTTTTTTCCATTTGTTTTTTTACACGATGGTGTATGCTTTCCTCTAGCCGTAATAAGTCCATTTCTACTTTCAGCATTCCTATTAACCCTTCTAGTCGTTCATTAACATTGGCTATTTCTAGTAAGGACTGTTTATCAGGAATTTTTAGAGGTATATGAGCAGCTACTATATCCCCAAGATGTGCAGCATTGTGAATATTCTCTAATACTGTTAAAATTTCAAAAGGAATTTTTTTATACAATTGAAGATATTCTTCAAATTGATTAAGAGTAACACGCCTCAATAATTCTTGTTTTCGCTTATTAGTTCTTGGAGAAAGAACATATTGGATTTTCGCCATCAAAGGTTCTTCACCATCATCACTAAACTCAGTAATGCGCGCTCTTTTCAATCCTTTAACTAGAAGTTTTCTGGTACCATCTGAGAGGTTTAAGACGTGCAGAATTGAGGCAACGGTTCCAATCCTAAAGATCTCTTCATTTTCAGGTTCATCTCTAAATAATTCTTTTTGTGTTACTAACATAATTTTTTTACCTTGATTCATTGCTACTTCAAGACACTTAATGGATTGTTGACGAGCAATGAATAATGGAATCACCATATGCGGATAAACTACAACATTACGCAGCGGTAACACAGGGATTATTATAATGCGTTCCGAATACTTACGGTTCATAATATAGCTCTCTCTTAGTTGATTTTGCCGCTAGGATGTTATTGATTCCTGAAGTATATATACCTTGTATATATATAATTCATCTCTATTGTACTCCTTAGGTGATGAAAAAATAAATACAATTGATTCTATCTAAAGAAGATTTACTCGCCAGAGGCTTGTTGCTGTTTTTTATAAACAAGTATAGGAACAGTTTGTCCCTCAACCACTGATTTATCAATCACAATTTTCTCAATATTTGTCATGGATGGTAAATCATACATGGTATGAAGTAAGACGTTTTCAATAATAGAACGTAACCCCCGCGCTCCCGTTTTACGTAATATAGCTTTTTGGGCAATAGATGCTAAAGCTTCATCACTAAATTCTAAAATTACACCTTCTATATTTAACAATGCTTGATATTGTTTAGTAAGTGCATTTTTAGGTTCCTTTAAGATCTTAATTAGAGATTCCTCATTTAATTCGGTTAGAGTAGTAACTACAGGAAGACGACCAATAAATTCGGGAATTAGTCCAAACTTGATTAAGTCTTCTGGTTCTACTTGTTCTAATAACTCATTTTCAGATAATTTTTCAGCAGATTTTTTGATTATCGCTCCAAAACCAATTCCCGAGCTTGAACTGGCTTCAACACGTCTAGCAATCATTTTTTCTAAACCTGTAAATGCCCCACCACAGATAAACAGAATATTAGAAGTATTAACTTGCAAAAATTGCTGTTGCGGATGTTTACGTCCACCTTGTGGTGGTACAGCAGCCACGGTACCCTCTATTAATTTTAATAGAGCTTGTTGCACCCCTTCTCCAGAGACGTCTCTAGTAATAGATGGATTATCGGATTTTCTGGAAATTTTATCAATTTCATCAATATAAATAATACCACGTTGTGCCTGTTTAACATCATAATTACATTTTTGTAATAATCTTTGGATTACATTCTCAACATCCTCACCTACATACCCTGCTTCAGTTAAAGTAGTTGCATCTGCAATAGCAAATGGAACGTGCAATATTCGTGCAAGTGTTTCAGCTAAAAGCGTTTTTCCACTTCCTGTAGGACCAATTAATAATATATTACTTTTTCCCAATTCAATGTCATCAGGAATCCATAAACGTTTATAGTGATTATATACAGCAACTGCTAGCACTTTTTTAGTTTTTTCATGACCGATGACATAAGAATCCAGATGCTTACGAATTTTATGTGGAGTTGGTAATAATTTTTTTATTTCATTATGCGTTGTTTCTTCGTTGATTTCTTTGAAAAGTATCTCGTTACATACCTTAACACATTGATCGCAAATACTTAGAGAATTTCCGGATACTATTTTACTTACTTGATATTGGCTTTTTCCACAAAAAATACAGTAGTACATTTCTGAACCGTTTCTGTCTGTGCGATGATCTATCATTAGTGAACCTCTTTACTTTTGAATCAGCAATTATTCCTTACTTAAAGAGTATTATTACTCTCGATTAGCAAGTATCGAATCAACTAAACCATATTCTACTGCTTCATTAGCAGATAGAAAATAGTCTCTTTCTGTATCTTTTTCTATTACTTCCAGGGGTTGTGCAGTATGATGAGCCATCAGCTGATTCATTCGATTCTTTATTCTTAAAATTTCGCGAGTATGTATTTCTATATCCGTGGCTTGTCCACGATAGGCACCTAGTGGTTGATGAATCATCACACGCGAATTAGGTAAACAAAATCGTTTACCTTTAGCACCGGCTGTAAGTAAAAATGCACCCATAGATGCTGCTAATCCTATACAGATAGTACTAATATCTGGTTTAATAAAGTGCATGGTATCATAAATTGACATGCCTGCAGTAATAATTCCTCCGGGTGAGTTAATATACAAATATATGTCTTCCTCAGGATTTTCCGCTTCTAAAAATAATAATTGTGCGACGATTAAATTGGCTGTATAGTCTTCAACATGACCTGTCAAAAAAATTATGCGCTCTTTAAGGAGACGAGAATATATGTCATATGCTCGCTCACCTCGAGAGTTCTGTTCAATAACCATTGGTACAAACATCATCTTTGATACTATTTCGGGTTCTCCACCGGAGCTTGTTTTATATGACATGTTTTTATCTCCCTTTAGAGTAGTTACTAATTACTAAAACCAATTAAATTAAACCTTGTTCATATTTTACTATCATTTTTCTTAAATCCTGAAAGGGGATTTTTTCTTCAGTAATTACGCACTGATTCATAATTAGTTCTACTACCATATCTTCTAATAATAAATTATGAAGACTTTTCATCGTTTCAGGATTTTTACGAAAAGATTTGCTTAATGATTGAATACGTCGTTCTTCTACTTTCAGTTGATTAATACGGATTACTTCATTTAATAATAAGCATAAAGTCACACGGTTCTTGGCTTGTTTTTCTAAAATACTACGTGGAAATAATTTTTTAATACCAGATAGTTGAAATAAATTTTTCAATTCGGTTTCTAAGAGTGAAATAGGAACTTCAATTGGATTATTCGTTAACAATTGATGAAATATCTGTAATTTGATAAAATGACGAACTGTATTCTTAATTTCTCGTTGCATAGTTTTTCGTATCTCATGACGTAATTTTACTATAGATCCTTCCGATTCAGGTACTCCTAAATGTTTAATCAATTCTTCATTGATTTCTGGTACTTTACATTCTTCTACTTTTTTCAAAATAATTCTCAATTTAGTAATTGTATTTTTTTTTGTTTCTTCATCAGGAAAAGTTAATTCAACTATAAAGTTATCCCCAATGTTATGACCAATAATTTTTTTGTCCAAGTCAAAATTCATAGATTCCGGTTCTATAATTAAAATTAGTTCGTTACTTTTATTAATTTCATCGTGTTCCAAATTTATTAATTCTATAGTTACACGATCCCAAATTTTTACTGGACGAGTAACATTGTTCCAAATTCCTTGTTGTCTACAAAGCTCAACAAGCATATTATCTACATCTTTTTGAGTTACTTCAACTATGGTTTTTTTAACTTGAATCAAATTAAATTCTTTCAATTTAATTTCCGGATAAATGTCAAATTCTATTACATAGGTAAAATCAGAACCTTTTTTATATTTCCAGGGAATGTAGTTTACTTTTCCAACTGGAACCAGTTGTTTTTTATTCATTATTGTAATGAATTTTTCTTGCATAAGATCAGTTAAGACCTCATGAAGTATAGACATACCATAACGTTGGGATAATATTTCCAAGGGCACTTTACCTTGACGAAATCCATCCAGACGAACTTGTTGAGAAACCTGGATTAATTTGGTTTGAACCAGATTTTTAATCTCCTGCGAAGGAATAGTAATTGTTATCCTACGCCCAAGATTATTAGTTTTTTCTACTGAAACTTGCATCTATCTTCTTACCTCAAAAATTTACAGATTTTATTTAGTGAGTTAGTTGTTTATGTTATAGAAAAAGATAAAACCATTATAATATTTACAATAAATAATCAGGTATAATAATACCTACATTAATAACATAACTCTCTCTTATGAGTCGATAATGAATTTTTAAATAGTGATTATTATTAGAAATTAACTAACTGTATTTACAGTTTTAGTACCTTCTATTACAATAGAAAAGAAGATTTGCAGGCAAGTAGAGGGATTAAATGGAGCAAAATAAATTTAAAAAATTTTTTAGGAGATTATATTTATTTACTATAATCATATTATTAAACAGTTGTGACATGGTTTTATTAAATCCTAAAGGAAAAATTGGTTTAGAGCAACGTGCACTAATATTAACAGCGCTAGGTTTAATGTTATTAGTTGTAATTCCTACTATAATAATGGCTATTGTATTTCCATTTAAATACCGACATACTAATATTAAGGCTAAATATAGTCCTAATTGGTCTCATTCGTATCAAATTGAGGCTATAGTTTGGCTGATTCCTATTTTAATTATTATTTTTCTTGGAATTATCACGTGGAGAAGTTCTATTTCTTTAGACCCAAAAAAACCTCTAATTTCTCCTATTCCTCCTTTAAAGATTGAAGTAGTATCAATGGATTGGAAATGGTTATTTATTTATCCAGAACAAGGAGTAGCATCAGTAAACCAAATAGCTTTTCCAATTAAAACCCCAATTGAATTTAAAATTACCTCTTATTCGGTTATGAATTCTTTTTTTATTCCTTCTTTAGGAAGTCAAATATATGCTATGGCTGGAATGCAAACCAAACTAAATCTAATGGCAAATAAACCAGGTACTTATCAAGGTATATCCTCTGCATATAGTGGTAAGGGTTTTTCTGATATGAAATTTACAGCTATTGCAACACCCGATGTAGCATCTTTTTATAATTGGATAGCTAAAGCCAAAAATGCTCACGCTACCTTGAATATGAAGTCTTTAGAAGAGCTAGCAGTACCTACTATAAACCATCACGTAGAATTTTTCTCTAACATCAAGCCAAATTTATTTAACCAGGTTATAAATAAATTTAAATCTAGCGCTTCTGCCTCATCACATTTTCAACCTAAACCGCTGGTAGTTATTAGATCATCATGATGAGATTGTAAGATAATATACTTAAGGAATTAATTTATATGTTTGGAAAATTAACCATCAATGCTATCCCATACAATGAACCTATTATTATAGGCACTCTGGTTAGTATTATCATTATTGGATTGATTATCCTAACTACCATAACATATATGGGAAAATGGACATATTTATGGAATGAGTGGTTAACTTCAGTAGATCATAAAAGATTAGGAATTATGTACATAATTCTTGGATTAGTTATGATGATTCGAGGTTTTACTGATGCTATTATGATGCGTAGTCAGCAGGCGATAGCATCAGCCGGACACCCAGGATTTTTACCCCCTTACCACTATGATCAAATATTTACAGCTCATGGTGTCATTATGATTTTTTTTGTAGCAACACCGTTAATTATTGGTCTAATGAACTTTATAGTACCTTTACAAATTGGTGCACGTGATGTTGCTTTTCCTTTTCTTAATAATTTAAGTTTTTGGCTTACCGTTGCTGGGGCACTTTTAGTAAATCTTTCATTAGGAATAGGAGAATTTGCTCAAGTAGGATGGGTAGCTTATCCACCACTTTCTGGCATTGAGTATAGTCCAGGTGTAGGAGTTGATTATTGGATTTGGAGTTTACAAATTTCTGGAATTGGTACTATGCTAACTGGGATTAATTTTTTAGTTACTATTCTTAAAATGCGAGCTCCGGGTATGACTTTATTTAAAATGCCAGTATTCACCTGGACTGCTTTGTGTTCTAACATATTAATTATTATGGCATTTCCCATATTAACTGTAACTATTGGCTTGCTCAGCATAGATCGTTACTTAAATACCCATTTTTTTACAAACGATATGGGTGGTAATATGATGATGTATATAAATCTTATTTGGGCATGGGGGCATCCGGAAGTATACATCTTAGTATTGCCTGTATTTGGTATTTATTCAGAGATAGTAGCAACTTTTTCTAAAAAAAGGCTTTTCGGTTATACATCCCTTGTTTGGGCAACTATTGTTATAACCATACTTTCATTTATTGTATGGTTACACCATTTTTATACCATGGGAGCAGGATCAAATGTGAATGCGTTTTTTGGAATTAGCACAATGATTATTGCTATTCCAACCGGGGTAAAAATCTTTAACTGGCTATTCACTATGTATGAAGGACGTGTTCAGTTAACTTCTCCTATGCTTTGGACAATAGGTTTTATTATAATATTTTCCATTGGAGGAATGGCAGGAGTATTATTAGCTATCCCGGGAGCAGATTTTGTACTACATAACAGTCTTTTTTTAATAGCACATTTTCATAGTGTCATTATCGGTGGGGTAGTTTTTGGATGTTTTGCTGGATTAAATTACTGGTTTCCTAAAGCTTTTGGATTTCTCTTAAATGAAAAGTGGGGTAAACGTTCCTTTTTCTTTTGGTTTATTGGTTTTTTCTTTGCTTTTATGCCGTTGTATATACTAGGATTAATGGGAATGACACGTCGTCTGAGTCAAAATATTGATCCGCAATTTCATTTTTTGTTAGTGGTTGCTGCTTTTGGAACTCTAATTATTGCACTTGGCATCGTCTGTTTTTTAATACAAATATATACTTCTATTATTGATCGTAATAAAAATCGGGATTTTTCTGGTGATCCTTGGGATGGACGTACTCTAGAATGGTCAACATCTTCACCTCCTCCTTTTTATAATTTTGCTGTAATACCAGAAGTAGAAGAACGTGACGCATTTTGGGATATTAAACATAAACATAAATACCAATCAAACGATTATAAAGAAATCCATATGCCACAAAATAGTAGCACAGGAATTGTGATTGCTACTTTTAGTGCACTTTTTGGTTTTGCCATGGTTTGGTATATATGGTGGTTAGCTGGAATAAGTTTTTTGGCTATAATGATATCTTGGATTATGAAGAGTTGTGATGATAATACTCATTATTATGTTCCTATAAGTGAAATCATACAAACTGAAAATCAACGGATTGAACAAATGAATCAGGGAGCATCTAAAAATGTCAATCAAAATTAATAACCTCCCTGATGCTAAAAAAATTTTTGGTTTTTGGATATATTTGATGAGCGATTGTATTCTTTTTGCTTCCTTATTTGCTACTTATGCAGTTATGGTGAATGGTACAGCTGACGGTCCTATAGGTAGAGAAATTTTTTATCTACCATTGGTATTAGTCGAAACGGCTGTTTTACTTTTTAGTTCAGTAACTTATGGTATGGCGATGATGGTTCTTCAGAAGTTTGATGATAATAAGCAATATGAAGTGTTTCTTTGGTTATTATTAACTTTTATTTTAGGATGGATTTTTGTAGGAATGGAATTTTATGAATTTCATAATTTAGTTACGGAGAACTATGGACCTAATCGCAGCGGATTTTTATCGGGTTTTTTTACGTTAGTAGGTACACATGGAATACATGTGATAGCAGGCTTAATTTGGATGATAGTTTTAATGTCTCAGATAATTATAACAGGTATTACTGGGGATATTATCACTAAAATGGTATGCTTAAGCTTATTTTGGCACTTCTTAGATGTGATATGGATATGCGTATTCACTATAGTATATTTACTAGGAGTTCTATAATGAAAACTCATACTAATTTAAAAAATTATCATATAAAAAGCTACTTAATTGGTTTTATTATGTCAATAATATTGACAGTTATTCCTTTTTGGTTAGTAATAACTAGAAATTTTTTTCCCTATACTTCCGTTTTAATTGTAATACTTACTTGTGCTATACTCCAAATAATTGTTCATTTAAGATACTTCCTACATATAGATTTCTCTATACAACAACGTTGGAATCTATTCTCTTTGATTTTCAGTATAAATATAATTGCAATTTTCGTGATAGGTTCATTATGGATTATGTGGAATCTTAACTATAATATGATGACTTAATTCGAATTTCTGTAAAATGCAACCACTAAAAAAATTAGTTTTCGATAAAAAAAATTAATCTTTAAGAGTTTGAATCATGATATACTATAACAAATACAAAATAGTTGTTTAGCAACTATAACTGTGTTGATGTCTATCTATTTAAAAATTAAAAGGTAATATTGATGTCCAAGATTAAAGGTAACGTTAAATGGTTTAATGAATCTAAAGGATTCGGTTTCATTACTCCGGAAGATGGTAGTAAAGATGTATTTGTTCATTTTTCTGCTATCCAGAGCAATGGATTCAAAACTCTGGCTGAAGGACAGCGTGTAGAGTTTGAAATTACTAATGGCGCTAAAGGCCCTTCTGCTGCTAACGTTATTCTAGTAAGTTAACAGTCAGGATTAAAAACCCGTCTATCATGTCGGGTTTTTAATTAACTTTTTTTATTTACGTATGTAGCTTGTAAATCTGCATGATAAGAAGACCGTACTAATGGTCCACAAGCAGCATGTTGAAATCCCATGGCGATTGCTTTTTCTTTTAGGTACAAAAATTCATCTGGGCTAACATAACGTTTTACCGGAAAATGGTGAGGACTTGGCTGCAAATATTGACCTATAGTTAACATGGTTACACCATTCAGTCGTAAATCTTGCATAACTTGAAGAATTTCAGAAGAGGTTTCACCTAACCCTACCATAATACCCGATTTAGTTGGTATATTGGGATGAGATTTTTTGAAATCTTTTAGTAATTTTAAAGACCCCGTATAATTGGCTCCTGGACGGATTTTACCATACATTTTTGGCACAGTTTCTACATTGTGATTGAATATATCTGGGGGCATAGTACTAAAAATTTTCAATGCGTAATCTTGACATCCCCTAAAATCCGGGACTAAAATTTCAATTTTAATTTGACTATTACTCTGTTTTATTGCACGTATGCATTCAACAAAATGTTGAGCTCCACCATCATGCAAATCATCTCTATCAACTGAAGTAAGAACTACATAAGATAACTTCATGTCCTTGATAGTTCTTGCCAAGTTTTTGGGTTCATATATATTAACAGGCAATGGTCGACCATGTCCTATATTACAAAATGGGCAACGTCGCGTACAAATCTCTCCTAAAATGAGAAAAGTAATTTTACCTTGATTAAAACATTCTGTAAGGTTAGGACAAGAAGCTTCTTCGCAAACTGAATGTAAACCATTTTGACGTATTAATGCTTTTATACTTAATAAACGTTTAGAATCTGTCGGTAATTTTATTCTTAACCATTGGGGTTTATTAGGATTAGGAGTGTTATTATCTTCGGATTTTAATACGACTTTTTTCGTATTACGATTCTCGTGTTTTCTTTCTATCATTATTATTACTACTATATGTATTTATAAAAATATAAACAATATACAATATTTCAATTATTATTCTACTAATAAAAATGACTGACAAAATTTTTAATTAATATAGGATATACTTCTAATACTGTAATATCAGGATTAAAATCAATTAATTGTGTCATTTTTAGATCCACCAATCCACATGGATTGATAAGTCGAAAAGGTGATAAATCCATATTTATATTCAGTGCGAAACCATGCATAGAACATCCCTTTTGGATACGTAATCCAAGTGAACAGATTTTTTTATCATCTATATAAACTCCTGGTGCATCAGGACGTATATAACCTTCAATCTTAAAATATTTTAATGTATCAATCACTGATTGTTCTATAATAGTTAGTAACTTTCGCACACTTATTTTTATACGTTTTAAATCAATCATAATATAAATGATTAATTGACCAGGACCATGATACGTTATTTTACCGCCTCGATCAGTTTGTAATACAGCAATCTTATCAATAATGCTTTTATCATTATTTTTTTCAGCTTTTCCTTGAGTAAAAATGGGAAAATGTTCAACCAGCCATAATTCATCAGCTGTTTTTGAGTTACGTTTTTCAGTAAAATAATGCATGGCATTAGAAACTAATATCCAAGATTGTAACCCGAGATAGCGAATAATAAATTTTTGCATACAATGATAAAATCATTCAGGACAACTTAATAATAATGATAGATTTTCTAATCTAATCCATAATAATGGAATCTGTTTATGAGATTCTTTTAGAGATACTTCAATTTCTGCCAATAAACCAATAGATTTTTGAATCTGGTATATATTTAACCTCTGTAAAGCTTTATTAAATAATAGCTGACGTCTATATATAATTCGGTACTGATCAAATAGAACTGGTAGGGGTATGGTACTCATTTTGAGTTGTAGTAGGGTCATTAAATGATGTTGCAAAATATAACACAAGGAAGAAATTTCATTTCCTTGTTTACGTAATTGATGAATAATATGAAAAGCCCGATCACAATTTCCTGTTAATACAGCTTCTATCCAGTGAATATTTTCAAAATGAGCCATATCATTTACAATATTTACTATTTTAGTAAGTGTTACAATACCATCAGGTAAAAATAAAGCTAAGATTTCTAGAATTTGAACTAAGGCTAATAAATTTCTCTCATAGTTATATGAAATCCAGTTCAGAGCATTTTTTTCTATTTTTAATCCCATTTTTTCTGCTCTTTTACAAATCCATCTTGGTAATTGAGAAACGTCTGGTGTGCTACAATAAACAAGTACACTGGATTTCAAATCCAACCAAAAACTGGTTTTTGTTACTATAATTAGTATTATATTAAGATGTAAATGCACTAATTCTATTAGAGAAAATAATTTTTCTTTCCATAAAGTATGATCTGATTTATCAGATAATATTAATCTTAAAATACTTCGGGTAGCAAATAAACTTTGCTTTTTAAAATTATTTAATAACTCATTCCAATCACTTTTTAGGTTTAAAATCACCTTATAGTATTCATACAAACCTAATTTACGAGCATGTTTACGTATAATTTCTTCACTTTCTTTTAATAACAAAGGATCTTTTCCTGCTAAAATATAGCACCTATAACGGAATTGATTTTTTTCTAGATATAAGTCAAGTTGTTCCGAATAAACTCTTATCATTACTTTACCATACTATTTTAGGATCAAATTTATTAACTTATTTGTAACATAAATAGTTCGATGTAAACTCAATCCTTTACGTTTGATAAATTTAGATACTCGCGAATCTTGTATAGCTATTTGCTGTATTTGTTGCTTGTTTGCGTTGTTCGATACTAAGATCTTACTACGTACTCTGCCATTGATTTGAACTATAATCCACATGTCTGTTTTTACTAATGCTTGTTTATCTACTTGTGGCCATCTTACATTATCAATAATTGCATCTTCTCCATGTATTGCTTGCCATAATACAAAACAAATATGTGGTGTGAAAGGATATAACATTAATACAATAGCTCTTATGGCTTCTTGTAATATAGATCTATCTTGTTCGCTATTTTGAGGTTTTACTCTATTTAGCTTATTTGTTAATTCCATTATAGCAGCAATAGCTGTATTGAAAGTTTGTCTTTGATCAATATCATAAGTTACTTTAGCAATAGTTTTATGTAGTTCATAACGTAAAGATTTTGGTTGTTCATCTACTAATTTGGTGTTATTAATAACCGAATTAGTTAATCGTGGGTTAATATGATTATATACTAAAGTCCAAACCCGTTTCAAAAAACGATAACACCCTTCTATACCTGATTCACTCCAATAAATTGGCATTTCTGCAGGAGCAGCAAACATTAAAAATAAACGTACCGTATCCGCACCATATTGTTCAATCATTTTATTTGGATCAATACCATTATTTTTTGATTTGGACATTTTACTGACACCCGCATAAACTAATTTTCTTCCTATATTATCTGTAGCTTGTATAATGTTGCCCATTTTATCACGTATAAGATTCACATTCACAGGAGAAATCCATTGGCGTTCTCCTGTTTTTTTAAGATAATAAAAAGTATCTGCTAGTACCATTCCTTGGCATAATAAACGTTGAGCTGGTTCATCAGTATTAACTAAACCAGCATCACGAAGTAATTTATGATAGAAGCGAAAATACATTAAGTGCATGATAGCATGCTCAATTCCACCTATATACTGATCTATAGGTAACCAATAATTGGTAGCAGCTGGATCTAACATTCCTTGAGAATAATGAGGACAGGTATAACGTGCATAATACCAAGAAGATTCCATAAAAGTATCAAAAGTATCGGTTTCTCTTTGTGCGGGTTCACCTTGAATAATTAGGTTTCTCCATTCTTTGTCAGTTTTTAGTGGATTGGTTACACCATCTAGAATTCTATCTTCTGGTAGAATTATGGGTAGATCTTTTTCCGCCACTGGAAAATATTGCGTATCCCGTATAATCATAGGAATGGGAGTACCCCAATAACGCTGACGAGAAACTCCCCAATCACGCAAATGATAGTTTTGTTTACGTTTACCTACACCTTTATCTATAAGAATTTGAATAATTTCCTCATTGCACACTGCTTTAGGAGTAGACATACCACTGGTTGAGGTATCATTAAGCGTGACTTTTTTAATTGGCAGATTTAAATTATATTTAGTAGCAAAATTCCAATCCTGCGGATTAGTAGTTATCATAATACCATCAGTTCCATATATAAAATTCACAATCCAAATTGGTAAGCATTTATTAGTAATCGGATGAATAGCAAAGAGTCCTATAGCTATTCCTAATTTTTCTAAATTTGCCAGTTCTGCTTCAGCAACTTGAAGTTTGCAATATTTTTTCCTAAAAAGGGTGTAAATTGGGTTATTATTTGCAGCTTCCATAGCTAGAGGATGATTTATAGCAATACCAATACAAGTTGTACGCATAATAGTCTCGGGTTGGCTAGTATATAGAGTAATGGTGTTTTTGGATCCAATCACAGAAAAGGTGATTTCTATTCCTTCTGAATATCCAATCCAATTACGTTGCATAGTTTTAACTTTTTCAGGCCAATATTTAAGTTGGTTTAATCCATGAAGTAGTTCATCTGCATATGCAGTTATTCGGATAAACCATTGAGCAATTTTTCTGGTTTCCAATGGGGTATCACAACGCCAACAACATCCATTTACTACTTGCTCATTTGCTAATACAGTTTGATCTTTAGGACACCAATTCACTATTGAATACTGTCTATATGCTAGTCCTTTTTTATATAACTGAATAAAAAACCACTGTTCCCAACGATAATATTCGGGATGACATGTTATTAACTCTCTACTCCAATCATAGCTAAATCCTAATGATTGAAGCTGTTTTTTCATATAATGAATATTGCTATAAGTCCAATATGCAGGAGCCGTGCGATTTTTTATAGCCGCATTTTCTGCTGGTAAACCAAATGCATCCCAACCTATAGGATATAGTACATTTTTTCCTAACATTCTCTGATATCTAGCAATGACATCACCAATGGTATAATTACGAACATGACCCATGTGTAAACTACCAGATGGATATGGTAACATCGATAAACAATAGTATTTTTCCTTACCTTCTATTTCTGTCGTATAAAAAGTTTTATTAATTTTCCAATAATTTTGAACATACGTTTCTATTTCTTGCGGTCTATATTGATCTTGCATAATAATTATAATCTAATCCTTATGATTCTATTGAACATAGATAGTCAAATGTTATCTAACATATACGGATTTAAATATCCCAAATCCAACATGATTTTAGTTTCTATTAACTGCATTTTTTTTGCGTCATTATCACAAGAATGATCATATCCTAACAAATGTAAAGTACCGTGAATAACTATATGAGCCCAATGTGATCTAAGGATTTTTTGTTGTTCTCGTGCTTCTTCTTCTATAAGAGAACCACAGATGACAAGGTCTCCAAGTAAATACTCTGTAGGTGGTTTCTTTAAAAAAGGTTGATTAAAACTGAAAGATAATATATTAGTCGGTTGATTCTTATTTCGATAACGAAAATTTAAGATCTGGCTCTCAAGTTTATCTACTAAACGAATTGTAATTTCTTCTTTACCAGGAGATAGAAATAAAACTGCTTCTAACCATTTCTGGAAATCCGCTTTTTTTGGAAGAAAAAGGCTTGGTTTAGAAACTATTTGTAGCTCAAAGTTTATCAAGCTCATCGAATTCTAATCTTATACTAAGTTATTCGACAACAGAATCTTTTTAGTGTCTCTCAGTCAGAGAACCCCTGAGAGAATTTGGACAAACTTCAGTAATTTTTACTTGAACAAATTTCCCTATGAGTTCTGGAGAACCCTGAAAATTTACTACACGATTATTTTCTGTTCTCCCTGAGATTTCTAAAATATTTTTCTGTGAAAATCCATCCACAAGAATTCGTTGCACCGTACCTAACATACGTCGACTCCAAGACATAGCTTGCTGATTAAGAAGTGCTTGTAATAAATATAATCGATCTTTTTTTTCTTTTTCAGTAGTCTTATCGTTCAGAGCAAAAGTAGCAGCTGGAGTTCCAGGTCGAGGAGAATAAATAAAACTAAAACTAATATCGAAATCAATATCTCTGATTAGTTGCATGGTAGACTCGAAATCTTCCGGGGTTTCACCAGGAAAACCAACAATAAAATCTGAACTAATTGTAATATCAGGACGTACAGCCCGTAATTTATGAATAATTTTTTTGTATTGTGAGGATGTATATCCTCTCCTCATTAACTTAAGGATACGATTTGAGCCACTTTGTACGGGTAAATGTAATAAACTGACTAATTTTGGAAGATAACTATAAGCTTCAATAATATCATCCGTGAAATGTCTAGGGTGGCTAGTAATAAATCGAATCCGATCTATTCCATCAATAGATGCTACAATACGTAAGAGATCAGAAAATGAGCAGCGTTTATTTTTCCATATACTACAATATGCATTAACATTTTGTCCTAATAAATTAACTTCTCGCACTCCTTGTTTTGCTAGATTAGATATTTCTAATAGAATATCGCTACATGAACGACTGATTTCTTTACCACGTGTATATGGTACTACACAGAAAGAACAAAATTTATTACATCCTTCCATAATAGAAATATTAGCAGTAGGACCGGTATTGGTTGTCATTATATGATTAGATAAGAAGTAATCAAATTTATTATCAGGAAAAGTTACATCTACAATCGGGTTATGTGAATTAATGACACTATTAATCATCTTGGGTAAATAATGTATCGTTTGTGGTCCAAAGATAATATCAACATAACTAGCGCGATTAAGAATTTGTTTTCCTTCTTTTGCAGCCACACAACCGCCAACTCCTATAATGAGTTGGGGATTCTTTGTTTTTAAGACTTTCCATCTTCCTAATTGATGAAAAACTTTTTCTTGGGCTTTTTCACGTATAGAACAAGTATTTAATAATAAAATATCTGCGTCTTCGGCGAGGGGAGTAAGTGAGCAACCATGGGTCTTGTGAAGTAAAGTTATAATCTTAGATGAATCATATTCATTCATCTGACAGCCCCAAGTTTTAATATGTAATTTTTTTGTCATTCTTATTACTACTATTAATTTATAAAAATAATAATAAATAATGATGCTGGGGTACCAGGATTCGAACCTGGGAATGCCGGGATCAAAACCCGGTGCCTTACCGCTTGGCTATACCCCATCCCATCTTTATTTAAGTAAATTCATTGTTTGGTGCGGAAGGCGAGATTTGAACTCGCATACTTTATTTATGTGCCAGACCCTAAATCTGGTGCGTCTACCAATTCCGCCACTTCCGCAAAAATATAATCAATCAAATAAACGACAGTAGTGGCTACGACGGGAATTGAACCTGTGACCCCAGCATTATGAGTGCTGTGCTCTAACCAACTGAGCTACGTAGCCAACTAACATTTTATTATATTTGATTTTTTGATATAATGCATTCATTATGTGCAACTAATCATATTAGCGTCAAGAATTTTTATTAATATTTGGGATTTTTTAGTGGTGATTTCTATAATGAAGAAAAGAACATTGACTAGTAATTTTATTAGGCAAATAGTAAAGCAAGACTTAGAACAGGGAAAATCTCAAATAATACGGACTCGGTTTCCCCCTGAACCTAATGGTTATTTACATATTGGACATGCTAAATCCATCTGTCTTAATTTTGAATTAGCAAGAGATTATCAAGGAGAATGCTATCTTCGTTTAGATGACACTAACCCTGTGAAAGAGAATCAAGAATATGTAGAATCTATTAAAAGAGATGTGCAATGGCTGGGTTATCAGTGGAGTGGAAAAGTACGGTTTTCGTCTAATTATTTCGAGCAGTTATATAATTATGCAGTTGAACTAATTAATAAAGGATTAGCTTATGTTGATGAATTAACTTATACCCAAATTCGTGAATATAGAGGAACTTTGACTACACCTGGAAAAGATAGCCCTTATCGTACGCGTAGTATAAAATGCAACAAGCAACTATTTGAAAAAATGCGTGATGGAGAATTTACAGAAGGAGCTGCATGTCTACGTGCAAAAATTGATATGAATTCGAATGTTATTATCATGCGTGATCCAGTCTTATATCGAATAAAATTTGCTTATCATCACCAAACTGGTAAAACATGGTGTATTTATCCTATGTATGATTTTAGTCATTGTATTTCAGATGCTCTTGAGGGAATTACACACTCTTTATGTACACTTGAATTTCAAGATAACAGACAGTTATATGACTGGATATTAAATAATATTAGTATTCGCTGTCATCCCAGACCAAAACAATATGAATTTTCTCGATTAAATTTGGAAAGTGCTGTGATTTCAAAACGTAAGATGAAGATGTTGGTATTTAAAAAGATTGTTGACGGGTGGGATGATCCTCGATTATTAACCATTTCTGGATTACGTCGTCGGGGTTACACTCCATCCTCAATTATAGAATTTTGTCGTCGTATTGGAGTGACTAAAAAGGATAGCTTAGTTCAAATGGATTTATTAGAAGCATGCATACGTGAAGATTTAAATAAAAATGCCCCACGTACTATGGCAGTTTTGAGACCATTAAAAATAGTGTTAGAGAATCTTCCTTTGGATTATACAGAAATGCTGACAATGAGGAACCATCCCAATAGGCCTGAAATGGGTTACAGAAAGGTACCTTTTAATCGTGAAATATATATAGATCAGAATGATTTTTGTGAAGTAACCACTAATTCTCAATATAAAAGGTTAGTTTTAGGAGGGAAAGCCAGGTTGAGAAATGCTTTGGTAATAACAGCTGAACGTCTTATCAAAGATAGAAATAATAATATTCTTTGTGTTTACTGTACTGGTGAGATAAATAAGCATCAACCATACACATCTACTTCTACTGATATTCAAAACAAACTAGGAATTATTCATTGGGTTTCTGCTTTACATTGTTTACCAGCAGAGTTTCGTATTTATGACCGATTATTTAATATTCCTAATCCTGATGCCACTGAGGATTTTTTATCAAAAATTAACCCTCATTCTCTGCTGATTTTCCAGGGTTTTATTGAGGTCGGTATCATGCAAGCAAATTATAATCATTATCAATTCGAACGAGAAGGATACTTTTCTATTGATAGTCAATCTTCTTCGAAGAATCTTGTATTTAATCTTATTGTTAAGTTACGAGATATTTGGAAAAAACAGTAATTTTAATCCTCACCATATCTGGATAATCTACTTATTAATCTCCTTTAGATATCTATGAAACATGTAATTCTTTAGAGATTTGCATAACCCATTTTTCCACCCGCTCATTAGTTAATTCTGGTTGACGGTCTTCATCAATAGCAAGACCAATAAAATACTGATTATTAATCAAGCTTTTAGTTGAATGAAAATTATATCCTATAGTTGGCCAGTGTCCTATCAGTTTGGCTCCCTTTCTTTGAACAATATCTCGTACAGTTCCCATAGCATCGCAGAAGTATTCTGAATAATCTTCCTGATCTCCACAACCAAAGATTGCAACGCATTTATTCTCAAAACTAATCGTTTCTAAGGTTGGAAAAAAATCATCCCAATCACATTGAGCTTCACCATAATACCAAGTAGGGATACCTAATAATAATATTTGAAATTTCTCTAGATCTTCTTTACTGCTATTAGCAATATCATGAATTTTAGCAATGTTTTCACCCCCTAGCTGTTTTTGAATCATTTTTGCTATTTTTTCTGTATTACCAGTATCAGTTCCAAAAAAAATTCCAATTTGTGTGCTTTTTTGCATATGTTAATTCCTCTTTTTAAATATAATCATAGGTAATTATGTTCAAATAAACTGTCGAATAATACTTAATACCTGATAAAATTTATCAAAATGTACCCAATGTCCTGAACCCGCAATTATATGAATATGGGCTTTGGGAAATTGGTTGAGCACAGCATTATAATATACCTCATTCAGGTAGTGGGAATATTCCCCCCGAATAAATAATGCCGGATGTGGCCATGAAGGTACTATCTGCCAATCTAGTATTTCTTTATATCGTTTCTGAATGCATGGCATATTAAAACGCCAGTTACCATACGAAAAAGATTTTAATAGAAAATTAATAATATAATGTTCATTAATATATTGTCTCATCAAATCAGCCGCATGTTGACGTGAAGTGATATTAGCATCATTTACTGCATTAAGAGCCCTAAAAATGTTTGCTGCATATGATTCTCTTATTTTATAAACTACAGGAGCTATGTCAATTACTATCAATTGTTCAATTCGTTGAGGGGCTATAGCAGTCATTGTCATAGCTATTTTGCCTCCCATAGAATGTCCAATTACCGTAATACGATCAATACTCTTAGTATCTAGTGTCTCTAAGATATCTTGAGCCATTACAATATAATTCATTTCATCATTATGTTTAGAATAGCCATGATTACGCACATCAACTTTAATAATTGTTCTATAATCATTCAAACCTCGTCCTAAGCTATTCAAATTACTCAAATCCCCAAATAGACCATGAATCATCAGGATTGGTGTAGTTGGTTTTTGATCAATTTTTTTTGCTGAATGTTGAGAAAAATTTAACTTCATAGTTATTAATTTAATATAAGATATATTATCTAAAAAATTATCTCATATTATATAATAAATGCATAATCTAGAATTAGAAAAATTGATTAATCAGCAACTTAATAGTGCTGCGTTCCATGATTATGTGCCTAATGGATTACAGGTTACTGGACGAGACGAAATTCAAACAATTATTACTGGAGTGACAGCATGTCAAGCGTTACTTGACCAAGCAGTTGCTAATAATGCAGATGCTATCATCGTTCATCATGGATATTTTTGGAAAAATGAATTACCCTTAATAAAAGGAATCCAACGCCAACGACTTAAAACTCTATTAGTCAATGATATTAATTTATACAGTTGGCATTTGCCTCTTGATGCTCATCCACAGTTGGGTAATAATGCCCAGCTAGCAAAAATCTTGGATATAAAAGTACAAGGAGAAATAGTTCCATTACTGTGTTGGGGAACCTTCTTACAACCATTAACTAGTGAAAATTTAATAACACGAATTACAAACCAATTGGGACGAACACCTTTATATTCTGCGGATAAGCATGCACCCGGTTTGATTAGCAGTGTGGCTTGGTGCACTGGTGCAGGACATAAATTCATTACTGAAGCTGCTGATTTTTGTGTAGATGCTTTTATTACTGGTGAAGCATCTGAATACACGATTCATATTGCGCGTGAAAATAAGTTGCATTTTTTTGCTGCTGGCCATCATGCAACTGAACGTGGTGGAATTCAAGCTTTAACCAAATGGTTAGAAAATCATTCAACTTTGAAGATGAATTTCATTGATATATATAATCCCGTATAATTGATTTTATATGATTACTTATTTTTCAATAACTGATAAAAAGTAGGATTGCTATCACAATTTCCAATTCCACATTCAATAAATGTAGAAACAAGATTGGCAGCAATCAACATACAGAATATAATAATATTGATTTTTTCCCATTTAGTGACAGTTAAAGAAGGTTTTTTACTATCTTTTAAAATCAACAGGAGAGCTATAACAATAATAGTTAATAATGAACTCAGTAATGCTAAAGTATAAAAATGAAGACTAAAAAGAGTGTTGCCATAACCAAGATCTCCAGGAAGAATATGTAACAATACTTGGCGCATTGCAATAATACCAGTTAGAATACAGCCTAATAAAGCTATTCCATAATGACGAGTGCTAATTCCAAATCTTATATTGAGAAAAAAACCTATACTTATTATGATAATTCCCACACGTTGTAATAAACATATGGGACAAGGTAATTCATTCCATACTAATTGATAATAAAATGCCATTATCAATATAATATTGTTTCCAAATAAAACGAGCATGTTTATAAAGGTACATAATTTCTGTACTTTATAATTAAAAATTTCATTGAAATTCATGTTTTATTCTCTATTTTAGAAGGATAAATTTAATGATGTAGTTACATGATATTTAAACCAAGCGATAGTTAATATTAATAATATTATCAATAGGATATAACCTGTTTTTTTGTGATTTAAAGAAAAACTTACAACTGTAATAAATGCTATTAAAAATGGAAGACACATAGTCTTACTCCCGAGTAAGAATAATTAATATTATTAGTCTCCAATGTATCTGATTTATAATGATTATAACCTTGTTAAGGTAATAAAAATTATTATATGACAATTGTTATAACAATGCGATAGTTTTATAATTTTACGAAAAGACACTTTTTCTTAAGAAAGGCCGAGTTTTTGATGGATAAAAGTATGAACAAACTAAGACCAGTCAATTTAAATCTTACTACTATCTACTTTCCAATCACAGCTATAGTATCAATTCTCCAACGTATGTCTGGGATTATTAATATTATTTCGATTGGAATAATGCTAAAATTATTACATTTATCATTATCTTCCCAAGAAAATTTCAAAAAAGTTAAAATTTTATTAACGACTTTTTATTTTAAAATAATAGCACTGGGTATTTTAATAGTAATTATTTATCATATGATTGGAGGAATCCGTCATATGTTAATGGATTTCGGAGTGGTTACTGAAAGTCAAATTGCCGGTACTCGTTCAGCATATATAGTATTGATCTTGACTATTATATTTTTTCTTCTTATTGGAGTATTTATATGGTAAAGACTAATTATTATTCTGCTTTAGGTTTTAATGGTATATATGATTGGTTATTATTACGTATATCTGCAATAATAATTGCGTTCTATATAATATATATAGGATGGTTTTTTATCACTATAGATACTCTTAATTATATGAGTTGGCATACTTTCTTTGAATCTAAAATTACTAAAGATTTTACAATAATAGCTTTATTATCAACTGTTATTCATAGTTGGATTGGTATATGGCAAGTATTAACTGATTATATTAAGTCATTAAGATTACGTCTGATATTACAATTGATACATTTTTTAATATTCGGGATCTATATTATATATGGTATCATTGTGGTATGGAGGGTGTAATGTTTTTTTCAACTTTGAAGTTTGATGCAATCATTATAGGTGCAGGTGGTGCTGGGATGCGTGCTGCTTTACAAATTTCCAGGGCTGGATACTCTTGTGCATTGATTTCTAAAGTTTTTCCAACTCGGTCACATACCGTATCTGCTCAAGGTGGTATTACAGTTGCACTAGGGAATCAACATTCTGATAATTGGGAATGGCATATGTACGATACTGTAAAAGGTTCTGATTATCTAGGTGATCAAAATGCCATTGAATATATGTGTCAAAATGGTCCTGAAGTAATTTTAGAACTAGAGCATATGGGACTGCCTTTTTCGCGTTCGTATGATGGTAGAATTTACCAACGTCCATTTGGAGGTCAATCAACTCATTTTGGTAGTGAACAAGCTGCACGTACAGCAGCAGCTGCTGATCGTACGGGACATGCATTATTACATACTCTTTATCAACAAAATATAAAAAATAAAACTACTGTATTCTCTGAATGGTATGCTTTAGATTTAGTAAAAAATCAAGATGGTAATATTGTTGGTTGTACCGCATTATGTATTGTAACTGGTAAAATCGTATATTTTAAAGCCAATGCTACTATTTTAGCTACTGGCGGTGCAGGTAGGATTTATCACTCTACTACCAATGCTCACATAAATACTGGTGATGGTATAGGAATGGCATTACGAGCAGGCGTACCTGTTCAGGACATGGAAATGTGGCAATTCCATCCTACAGGAATTGCAGGAGTAGGTATATTAATAACTGAAGGTTGTAGAGGAGAGGGAGGATTTTTAATAAATCGAAATGGAGAACGTTTTATGGAACGTTATGCTCCTCAAACCAAGGATTTGGCCGGACGTGATGTAGTAGCTAGATCAATCATGATGGAAATTCTCGAAAATCGAGCCTTTGAGCATCCACATTGGGGTCCATATGTAAAGTTGAAATTACATCATTTAGGACAAGAAATTTTAGAATCCCGTTTGCCGGGAATTCTAGAATTAGCACGGACATTTGCACATGTAGATCCTACTATAGAATCAATACCAGTAATTCCTACATGTCATTATATGATGGGTGGTATTCCAACTAAAATTACAGGACAAGTTATAACGATTAATAAACAAGGTGAAGATATAATTGTTCCAGGCCTTTTTGCTGTAGGTGAAACCGCGTGTGTTTCAGTACATGGTGCTAATCGTCTAGGTGGAAATTCGTTACTTGATATAGTAGTTTTTGGACGTTCGGTTGGTATACATATCACTAAATCTCTTAATGAACAAGGTACATTGCGTAGTGCTTCTGATGAAGATATTACGTATTCATTAGAACGATTAAATCGTTGGAATAATAATAGTTATGGAGAAAATCCTATAGATATACGTAAAAAATTACAAAGATGCATGCAACAAAATTTTTCGGTATTTCGCGAAGGTAAAAATATGAATATAGGACTCACCGAACTAAAATTGCTTCGTGAAAGTTTGAAAAATGCATCTTTTAATGATACTTCTAAAACATTTAATACTCAGCGTATCGAATGCTTAGAATTAGATAATTTAATGGAAACTGCTTATGTTACTGCAAGAGCAGCAATTTTTCGTACGGAGAGCCGTGGAGCCCATACTCGTTATGATTTCCCTGAAAGAGATGATAAAAATTGGTTATACCATACTTTATATTTACCGGAAAAAGATTGTATGATTTGCCGTAAAGTTAACATGCGTCCAATAATGCGGGATGCTTTTGCTCCTAAAGTCCGAACTTATTAATTTTAACAAAATGAAAGTAAATTTTTCTATTTACCGTTATAACAGTGAAACTGATAAAAAACCATACATGCAGGATTATGTTTTAACTCTAGATAAGAGTAATCTAAATCTAGCTTTGTTGGATGCTTTATTACTTTTAAAAGAGAAAGATCCAACCTTAGCATTTCGTAAATCTTGTAGAGAAGGAGTATGTGGTTCAGATGGATTAAATATCAATGGGAAAAATGGTTTAGCATGTATTACCCCCCTTTCTACATTAATTCATGGTAATCAAAAAACCATTATTATCCGTCCCTTACCAGGACTGCCTATAATCCGTGATTTAATTGTAGATTTAGAACCCTTCTATTTTCAATATAAAAAAATTCAACCTTATCTTTTAAATGGAGATCCAACTCCAACCAAAGAATACTTGCAGACTCCTATACAACGGAAAAAATTAGATGGTTTATATGAATGTATTTTATGTGCTTGTTGCTCCACCTCATGTCCATCATTTTGGTGGAATCCGGATAAATTTATTGGTCCGGCTGGGTTATTAAATGCTTACCGATTTTTAGTAGATAATCGAGATACTGCCAAAAAAGATCGATTAGATAATCTTAAAGATGCATTTAGCGTATTTCGTTGTCATAGTATCATGAACTGTGTGAGTGTTTGTCCAAAAAAATTAAATCCTACTGACGCAATTCATAAAATTAAATTAATGTTATTAAAAAATCTGATAAATTAACTAAGGCTTTACAATGTATGAAAATGATACTATGAAGTATTGGTTAGATACTTCTTGGATGACTGGTATAAATCAGTTATGGATAGACAAACTTTATAATAACTTTATTAATGATCCTAACTCTGTTGATGAGAAATGGCGTTTCATATTTCAGGAAGTTACGGGTAAATCTTTACAAGCGTCTTATGTTAAAAACCATACTACTTTAAATTTTAAAGATATCAAAGTAGTGCAGTTAATTGAAGCTTTTCGTTCTTTTGGTCATAATAAGGCTAATTTAGATCCGTTAGGTTTATGTAAAACCAGTAGTTTTGCTAATCTTGATTTATCATTCTATGGATTTAATGATACAGATCTTAATAGAACTTTTAGTATTGACTCAGATTATTTTACTCCTAGTCAAAATAACCTGAGTTTATCAAATATTTACCAATGTCTTATAAAAGTATACTGTAGTTCAATTGGTATTGAATATATGCATATTTATAATGCAGATGAAAAACGCTGGATTCAGAAGTATATTGAATCAGTACAAGGAAAGTTTATCTTTAGTAATAGCGAAAAAAAGCTATTTTTAAAAGATCTAATAGCAGCAGAACAATTCGAACACTATTTAGGTGCTAAATTTCCTGGATCAAAACGTTTCTCGCTGGAGGGAGGAGACGTATTAATTCCTATGTTAAAAGAAATCATCCGATATTCATCATTTAAAAGTGGTGTAACTGACATAGTATTAGGCATGGCCCATCGTGGGAGGCTTAATGTTTTAATAAACGTTTTCGGTAAAAAACCACAAGATTTATTTAATGAATTCTCTGGAAAATATAAACCACTATCAGGAATAAGTGGAGATGTTAAATATCACATGGGTTACTCTTCTGATTTTATAACTAAAAAAGGTAGAGTTTATCTCCAATTAGCTTTTAATCCATCTCACTTAGAAATTGTAAATCCAGTAGTTATGGGATCAGTACGTGCCATGTTAGACCATTATCGTTTAACTAAACCTCAAACTAATCAAGTATTACCTATTACAATACATGGGGATGCTGCTCTTATAGCTCAAGGTGTAATGCAGGAAACTTTAAATTTATCACAAGTAAGAGGTTATGAAATTGGAGGTACTATACGTATAGTTGTTAATAATCAAATTGGTTTCACTACTTCTAATTTAAAGGATGCACGTTCTACACAGTATTGTACTGATATTGGAAAAATGATACAAGCCCCTATATTTCATGTCAATAGTGATGATATAGAAGCAGTGCTTTTTGTAACACGTCTAGCATTAGATTTTCGCGATCGTTTTAAACGAGATGTTTTTATAGATTTAGTTGGTTATCGTCGTCATGGTCATAATGAAGCTGATGAACCATCTGTAACACAGCCCATAATGTATAAAAAAATCCAACAACATCCTTCGAGTCGTCAAATTTATATTGATAAATTAATTCAAGAAAAAGTGATATCTAAAAAAGAATATCAATATATGACTAATGAATATTGTAAGGTTTTACAACAAGGAACATGTGTAGTTGAGGAAATAGACGAACACATTCCTAAGAAGATCAATCATCATAACTTGTCAAGTTTAGATGAAAAGTGCTCATGGCCTATTGAAAGACAGCAACTTAAAAAATTAGCAAATATTATAAGTTACATACCTTCATCTATAAAAATGCAGTCCAGGGTATCAAAAATTTATCGTGATAGAATGGAAATGGCAGCAGGGAATAAAAGATTAGATTGGGGAAGTGCAGAAACTCTAGCTTATGCTACTTTACTGGATGATGGAATTTCTATTCGTTTATCTGGAGAAGACATCTGTCGTGGTACTTTTTTTCATAGACATGCAGTAATTTATAATCAAATTGATGGTTGTGCCTATATCCCCTTACAACATATAAATGAAAGACAAGGTATTTTTAAAATATGGGATTCTGTACTTTCAGAATTAGCAGTTTTAGCCTTTGAATATGGTTATGCTATAAATAAAAATCAAAATCTAACTATATGGGAAGCACAATTTGGTGATTTTGCTAATGGAGCACAGGTTGTAATAGATCAATTTATTGCTTCGGGTGAAAAAAAATGGGGTGTAATGTGCAATTTAGTTTTATTATTACCACATGGTTATGAAGGACAAGGACCCGAACATTCATCAGCACGTTTAGAAAGATATCTTCAGTTATGTGCCGAACAAAATATGCAAGTTTGCGTTCCTTCTACGCCCGCACAAATATATCATCTCTTACGCCGTCAAGCTCTATCTTCTATTAATCTTCCCTTAATAATAATTTCACCTAAATCATTACTACGTCATCCTCTAGCCACTTCAACTCTGGACGAATTAGTAAATGGTATGTTTCAAGGTATTCTTGGAGAAATTGATAATCTAAATAGATTAGAAGTCAAACGTATAATTTTATGTTCTGGAAAAGTATATTATCAATTAGTTGAGCAACGTCGTAAAAATCAACAGACAGATATTATGATTCTGCGCATAGAACAACTATATCCATTTCCTAATGAAATGCTGAAAAAAGTGTTACAAGATTATTCACATGTTAAAGATTTTATCTGGTGCCAAGAAGAACCAATGAATCAAGGTGCGTGGTCTTACATTCAGACCTATATTTTATCCGTATTACCATCTGGAGCTTTGCTGCACTATGTTGGACGTATGGCGGCTGCCTCAACAGCAGTTGGTTATATATCTGTTCATCAAAAACAACAAGAAACGATTATTAATAATGCTTTAAGTATTTAGAAGGATAGATCAATGAACTATCACGAAATCTTAGTCCCCGATTTACCTGAGTCAGTTATGGATGCAACTATTTTAACTTGGCATAAGGAAATTGGTGATATTTTTTCTTCTAATGAAATTTTAGTTGAAATTGAAACTGATAAAGTAGTTTTAGAAATTCCAGCCCCAAGTAGTGGAATTTTAATCTCTATACTGGAAGGTGAAGGTGCTGTTGTTACTTCTAAACAGGTTATAGGACAATATCAATCGAATAATAAAAATAAAGAAGTTAATAGCCCAGACCTACAAGAAGATAATCAAAAAGAAACTCATGAGAGTACTAAAAACTCATCATTACCAAGTTCTAATTTAGCAATAAAGGAATCAAATCCTTCACTGAGTCCAAGCATTCGGCGTATAGTTAAAAAATCTAATTTAGAGCCCTTAAATATTTCTGGAACCGGAAAACATGGTCGTCTTACTCAATTAGATGTAGAAAATTATTTAGAACAAATAAACAATAAATTAGATATAACTACCAAAGAAAAACCAATTAAAAGTGAAAAACGTGTTCCCATGACACGCATTCGTAAACGTATTGCAGAACGTTTGCTAGAAACTAAAAAGCACACTGCTATGTTAACTACTTTTAATGAAGTTAATATGAAACTTATTATAGATTTACGTAAGCAGTACGGTGAAATATTCGAAAAAATTCATGGAATACGCCTAGGTTTTATGTCTTTTTATGTTAAAGCAGTAATAGAAAGCTTAAAACGTTTCCCGGAAATTAATGCTTATATTGATGGAGAAGATATTATCTATCATAACTATTATGATATTAGTATAGCTGTTTCTACACCTCGTGGTTTAGTAACACCTGTTTTACATAATACAGAATTAATGAGTATGTCAGATATAGAGAAAAATATTAAATTGATGGCTCTTAAAGCACGTGACGGAAAGTTAACCGTAGATGATATTAGTGGAGGGACTTTTACAATTAGTAATGGAGGAATATTTGGTTCTTTACTGTCTACACCAATTATTAATCCTCCACAAAGTGCTATCTTAGGAATGCATATTATTAAAGAACGACCAGTTGCAGTAGAAGGAAAAGTAGTAATTTTACCTATGATGTATCTAGCACTATCTTATGATCATCGCTTAATTGATGGACGTGAATCCATTAGTTTTCTATCATCTCTAAAAGAGTATTTAGAAGATCCTATACGCTTACTGCTAGAAATCTAATAAAAAGAGATGAAATTAAATTAATAAATTGCATGGATAATAAAATAACATGAACTTACATGAATATCAGGCAAAAAAATTATTGCTGCAGTACGGTTTGCCAATTCCAATTGGTTATGTATGTACAAGTCCTGATGAAGCAGTAAAATTAGCTAGTAAAATTGGTAAAGCACCATGGGTTGCTAAATGCCAAATTCATTCGGGAGGCCGTGGAAAAGCAGGAGCAGTAAAAATTATAACCAATAAAAATGATCTCAGAATTTTTACTGAAAAGTGGTTAGGTTCTCGTTTGAGAACATATCAAACTAATGAACAGGGACAACCTGTTAATCAAATACTTATTGAAGCTGCAATGGCAATTCACCACGAAATATATTTATCAGTGATTATTGATCGTAGTATATCGTGCATTACAGTCATAGCTTCTACTCAAGGAGGGATGAATATTGAAAGAATAGCTAAAACAACCCCACATTTATTGCACAAGATAATAATTGACCCTCTTATAGGTGCACAACCTTTTCAAGCGCGTACACTTGCATTTAAAATAGGACTTACAGGAAATTTAATTATTCAATTCGTAAGTATTTTTATGAAATTAGTAAAATTATTTATTAAATGTGATTTAGTTTTGGCAGAGATTAATCCCTTAGTAATCACAAGAGAAAATAATCTTCTTTGCCTTGATGCTAAGTTTATTTTAGACAAAAATGCTTTATTTAGACAATTAGAACTGGCTGATCAAAAAGATCTTACTCAAGAAGATGCTCTTGAGGCATATGCTGCACAATGGGAACTAAATTATGTGGCTTTAAAAGGTAATATAGGTTGTATGGTCAATGGTGCTGGTTTAGCTATGGCTACTATGGATCTTATTCAACTGTATGGAGGTGAAGCGGCTAATTTCTTAGATGTCGGAGGTGCCATAACTAAAGAAAGAGTTACTGAAGCATTTAAAATAATATTATCAGATCCCAAAGTCAAAGTTATACTAGTAAATATTTTTGGAGGTATTGTGAGTTGTGATTTAATTGCTGAAGGAATTATACAAGCAGTATCAGAAGTTGCCATTAAAATTCCCTTAGTGGTTCGTTTAGAAGGAAATCAATCTGGAATGGGTGCACGTAAAATTTTACTCAGTAATATGAGTATTATGGTAGCTTCTAGTTTAACTCAAGCAGTTAAATTAGTAATTTCAGCAGCAACTAATACTAACAAACATACTCTAGACAAAATAGGTGTAAAATAATGTCAATTTTAATTGATAAAAATACTAAAGTTATTTGTCAAGGAATAACTGGTAAGCAAGGAACCATACATTGTTTACATGCTTTGGATTATGGTACAAAAATTGTAGCAGGAGTTACACCTGCCAAAGGTGGAAAATCACATATAGGCTTGCCTATATTTAATACCGTAGCCGAAGCGGTAAAAACTACGGGAGCTATTGCTTCCGTTATATATGTACCTGCTCAATTTTGTAAAGATAGTATCTTAGAAGCTATTGATAGTGGTATTAGATTAATAATCACGATTACTGAAGGTATTCCAGTTCATGATATGTTAATAATTAAAAGACAGCTAGAGAAAACTAATATTTGTATGATTGGTCCCAATTGTCCAGGAGTAATAACTCCGGGAGAATGTAAAATAGGTATTATGCCTAGTGAAATTCATCAATCGGGTATTGTAGGAATTGTATCTCGATCTGGAACTTTAACTTATGAGGTTGTTAAACAAATTACTGATGCTGGGTATGGTCAATCTACTTGTGTAGGGATAGGAGGTGATCCCATTTCTGGAACAGATTTTAAATCTATTTTAAGGCTTTTTGAAAATGATCCCCAAACTAAGATTATTGTCATGATTGGTGAAATTGGAGGTATGGCTGAAGAACAAGCTTCTGAATATATCAAAAACCATATTACTAAACCGGTAATTGCTTATATTGCTGGGATAACTGCACCGCAAGGTAAGCGTATGGGTCATGCAGGAGCAATAATATCAAATGGCGAAGGAAACGCAGATGCAAAAATTGCTTTACTTGAAAAGGTAGGAGTAATTACTATTCGTAATATTACTCAAATAGGTGAAACCATAAAAAATACTTTGAATTTACAAGCTGCTGTCAATAATTTGAATAAATAGACGAGCGGTGCGGACGGGATTTGAACCCGCGACCCCCGGCGTGACAGGCCGGTATTCTAACCAAACTGAACTACCGCACCTTACTTACCTTTCTTTTTCTTCTTCTTGTATTAGTGCTCTATTGTTATGTTAGAGACTTTTTTAAAAACCAATAAATCTTGCCAGACAGCTACCTGCTCTCGCACGAAAAAGATTTCGTACTACCCTAGGCGCTACGACGTTTCACTACTGAGTTCGGTATGGTTTCAGGTGGTACCATCGCGCTAAAGTTGTCTGGCTTTTTTATTCTTTCATTTTATATTAAAAAAACATTTCTGGTGTTATGAGGTTAAGCCTCTCGGGTCATTAGTACTGGTTAGCTCAACGCATTACTACGCTTACACATCCAGCCTATCAACGTTGTAATCTTCAACGTCCCTTCAGTAAACTTACTACTAAGTTTCAGGGAAGATTAATCTTGAGGCAAGTTTCGCGCTTATATGCTGTCAGCGCTTATCTTTTCCGCATTTAGCTACCGGGCAATGCCACTGGCGTGACAACCCGAACACCAGTGATGCGTCCACTCCGGTCCTCTCGTACTAGGAGCAGCCCCTCTCAATCTTCCAACGCCCACGGCAGATAGGGACCGAACTGTCTCACGACGTTCTAAACCCAGCTCGCGTACCACTTTAAATGGCGAACAGCCATACCCTTGGGACCTGCTACAGCCCCAGGATGTGATGAGCCGACATCGAGGTGCCAAACACCGCCGTCGATATGAACTCTTGGGCGGTATAAGCCT